>JAOZGF010000065.1 GCA_027491845.1 Thermoproteota archaeon
CCCTAACCAAAGGTAAGCCTGAGGTAACAGACGTCATAGGAACCAAAATAAACGGAGAAGCATTGTTGAGGCTTGCTGCAACCATTGAGAAAAACTCTCAGCACCCACTCGCTGAAGCTATAGTTAAGAAAGCTAGGGAAAAAGGTATAAAAATTGGAAAAGCACAGAACTTCAATACTATCAGCGGAAAAGGAGTTATAGCGGAAATAAACGGAGAGAAAATAACTGTAGGGAATAAGGCCTTCTTAAAGGAAAAAGCCATCACCTATTCCAAGGAAACAGGGGAAAAAATATTACAACTTGAAAAGGAGGGTAAGACAGTGGTATTAATCGCCAGAGGCAAGGAATTACTTGGCCTGATTGCGGTTGCAGATACCTTAAAAGAAACAGCTAAAGAAGCAGTTGAAGAACTAGAGAAGATGAAGCTTGACACGATTATAACCACGGGAGACAACGAACAAGCTGCAATGGCGATTGCAAAACAAGTTGGAATAAAGAAAGTGTTGGCAGAAGTTTCACCTTCAGATAAAGCTGAAAAAGTGAAAGAACTCCAGAAAAACGGAAAAACAGTGGCTTTCATCGGGGACGGAATCAATGATGCACCGGCTTTAGCTCAAGCAGACGTGGGGATAGCAATGAGTAGCGGAACAGATATAGCAATGGAAAGCGGAGAAATAGTGCTCATGAAAAATGACTTAATGGATGCTGCAGCAGCTATCCAGCTCAGCAGAAAAGTGATGTCAAGAATAAAACAAAACTTGTTTTGGGCTTTCGCCTACAATGCAGCGTTAATACCGTTGGCGGCAGGGTTGCTTCATCCATTCCTTGCGGTAACTTTTAAACCTGAACTTGCAGGTTTAGCGATGGCCATGAGCTCCATAACAGTTGTGACGCTTTCATTAACGCTTAAAAAATATGTTCCACCTGCAAAAAAGAAGAGAGGAGGTGAGTAAAATAGCTGTAGATCCTGTATGCAAAATGGAGATTGATGAAAAAACAGCTAGATTCAAAAGCGAATACAAAGGGAAAACCTATTACTTCTGCGCCGTCGGATGTAAAAAAGCATTTGACAAAAACCCTGAAAGGTACTTAAAATCAACATAATCAATATAAAGTACTCCTAAGCCCAAATGTGAAAATATATGTAGACTTCCATGGCCATTGATAAAGCCCCATTCCCAATCATAAAGGCAAGGAAAGGCTTGTCTCTGTCTTTGCTTTGAATATGAATTGTTATTCTATTTTTAAACAACCGAAACTCAAAAAGGGCAAATGTTAACCTCTAACTTTCTTTATCAATATACGCGGTACCCAGTTGCTTTCTTCATTGACTTCTAAAAGTTTTTGTCCAAGTCTTCGACGGCTATTGGGATTTCCTCCTTAGAAGGTTTATGCGTACCCATGACTTCTATTATCTGACCAATTTTTGCTTTATCAATGGCTTTATCAATGGCTTTTCTTGTTCAACTAAGGGAATAGGACATATTTTTCCTTTGCAATCCACGGAAACATCTACTTTTATCCTCATATTATATTCCCTCCCTTTAATGGGCTTATTGACCTAAGTCTCTCCACTATCTCTTTTAAGGTTTCTGCCGCGTAAACTATTTCTTCTTTAGTTGTCCATTTGCTGAGTGTAAGTCTCGTTGATCCGTGAGCATCCTCAAAAGAGCCGCCTATAGCCAGTATAACGTGGCTAGGTTCAAGTTCTTGACTATAACAAGCTGATCCTGTGTTTATCACTAATCCTCTCATATCAGCGTGAAGAAGTATAGATTCCCCCTCAATATACTTAAAAGACACATTGACATTATTGCAGATTCTTTTCTCTCCCCTTGGGCCATTTAATCTTGTCAGAGGTATTTCAAGCAACCTGTTAATCAATTCATCCCTTAACTTCTTCATTCTTTCATTATCCTTTTGATTTGAAATTTCCACTGCTTTAGCAAAACCAACTATTCCGGCTAAATTCGGCGTTCCAGGTCTTAATCCAAATTCTCTATTGTCGCCATGCAACAAAGGCTCTAACTTAACGCCTTCCCTCACGTAGAGTGCTCCAACCCCCTTAGGCCCATGTATAAGGTGCGAAGTTAAGGATAAAAGGTGGATTTTCATTTTTTCAACGTCAATATTTGCTTTTGTGAAGGAATGCGTTGCATCACTGTGAAACAACGTTCCTTCTTCCTCACATATGTCTCCTATTGCTTTTAAGTCCTGAATTGTCCCAATTTCTTTGTTTGCATGTTGAATTGAAACAAGTCTTGCTTTTTTAGCTGCTTTATTAACTTCATCCATTTCAATGAATCCTAACCTGTCCACACCAACCTTCACAGTTTTAAATCCATTTTTTCCAAGGTAACTAAAAATATTTAGGATCGTTTTTTCCTCTATCTTTGATGTAACTATCTTTCTTTTGGAGTATTGGTCGGAAAAAGCAACCCCCTTAATTGCGAGGTTGTTGCTCTCTGTTCCGCCTGACGTAAAAATTATCTCTGAGGGTTGTGCATTTATTTTTCTAGCTATTGTCTCTCTTGATTTTTCAAGGGCTTCAGATGCTTCTTCTTCCATTGAATAACCGAATGCCCCGCCTGGTACACTGTATTTTTTAGAACTAAATTCTACAATAACTCTTAAAACCTCAGGGTCAACCTTAGTTGTTTTTGCATTATCAAAATAAACTATTTTTCTTTTCATTTTTTCTTTCTCCCTTTTCCTTAACAATTGTTAAGATTTATTATAAATACTTTCATGTTTTAACCGAGGAAGTGAAAAAAGTGATTCATCGGCTCTAATTCCTCCTGCTGCTTTTTTTATCAAATAAACCCAAAAAAGAAGAGATTGACCATTCATTGATTCTTCCCTACTATTTTAAGTGAACTTTCCTTTTCCGTAAGTTAAAAAAAGCATTAGGATTTAAAATAGTGAAAATATCTCATAAGTACGTAAGAATAAAATGTAAGTTGGTTTTTAGAGGGGGTATTCTGAAAAATTCTCAGGGAACGTGTCTCCTTGAATTTCGAAAAAGAACTTATTAATTTTCTTAAGCAACAGATAGACCTAGAAAAAAAGATTATAGAGTCATTAAACAATGCACTGGGAGATATTAAGAACATTGCTGTGAAAAGCGTTTTAAGAGGGATCTCTCTAGACTCTGAAAAGCATGCTGAAGTGTATGCTTCAGCAATTGAGTTGCTGGTAGGCTCTCCACCTTTGGAAGAAAAAGAATTTGAAAAACAAAAAGAAATCGTAAAAAGACATATAAAGATGGAGAAAGAACTTATTCAAAGGATAAAAGAAATTTTGCCTTCAGTTAAAAATAGAAAACTTACTTTCTTATTAGAAACAATATTGCATGATGAAGAAAGACATCATAAGCTTCTGAAAAAAATTTTAGAGATATTAGTCAAAGGAGAAACTGTTACAGAGAAAGATTGGTGGAACATGCTTTGGAAAGATGCATTGTTTCACGGTGCTCTTGGAGGGTAAAAAGGAATTGAAACTTTAGGTTGAAAAATTTTTCCAGAGAAGTGAAATAAAACCTAAGCTTGTTGGAACATCTTAATTTTACCTCCTCAAGAGACAATTTGTCTATAATGTCAATCATGTCTATAACGTTAATCCTGTAAGGAGAGATGGCAAATTGATACACTAAACCTGGCTTCAAAGGAGAATTTCGAGAAAGAGTTTGGACAGTTCGTGCAAGAGCAATTCCTTCCACCGAAAAGGAGGGAAGCACTGATTGTCGTGGTTAGTAAGGCGCAAGATCTTCTGGCTAATGTAAAAGCGGAACTAAAAGGAGTAAATGTATGATTGCTAAAAAAGTAAACGATTTATTAGTTATCCGCCGTAAAAAACTTACCGCTTATTTCTTAAGAAAAAGCAACAAACTTATAAATTACTCGAATTTTTGGGTTGAATGTTTTTAAGAGAAGGGAAATAAGATTGAAGGAAGAAGGCATAGTTGAGATTTCTAAAGACGTGTATTGGGTGGGTGCGAAGGGCTGGAACCGCAGACTCTTTGATTCCTTGATTCCTCTTCCACAAGGGACGAGTTATAACTCTTATCTCGTGAAAGGGGAAAAAGCGGCCCTTATTGACACGGTTAATCCTGGCTTTGAAAGAGAACTGGAAAGAAAAGTAAATAAGATAAGGAAGTTAAAAGAAATAGATTACGTTGTAATGAATCATGCGAGCCAGATCACGCTGGAGCGATCCCCTATATACTAAAAAAGAACAAAAAAGCGTTAATCGTAACAACGAGTAAAGGGGCTAAAATGGCGTCTGTTCAGTATGGCGTGCCAAGGGAAAGAGTAAAGGTTGTTAGGGAGGAAGATGTCCTTGAGCTAGGAAGTAAAACACTTTGCTTTATGGAGGCACCATGGTTGCATTGGCCTGAAACAATGTTTACTTACCTTAAAGAAGACAGAGTCTTATTTTCATGTGATTTCTTCGGTGCACACACTGCTTTCGGCTTCTACGACGATGAATTAGAGGAGTTAATGTCGTTCGCAAAGATGTACTTTGGCGAAATAATGATGCCTTTCCGCAGCATGGGTAGAAAAGCCCTTGAAAAGGTAAAGGAAAAAGACGTAAAGATAATCGCCCCTAGCCATGGACCAATTTACAGGAACACTGAGAAGATTCTTGAGGCCTATTCAAAATGGACAAAAGGTGAGACAAAGGAAAAAGTTATAATTATGTACGTAACCATGTGGAAGTCAACGGAGGCAATGGTAAACGTCATTGCTAAAATCTTGTTTTCAGAGGGTATTGAGGTATGCCTGTACAATCTTGCTAACGCAAGCATAGGCGACATCGCAAAAGATTTAGTGGATTCCAGAGGTGTAGTGCTAGGTACTCCAGCTGTACTGGGAGGCATGCATCCGCTTGCCTTATTTGGCGTGTACTTAGTTAAGGCATTAAGGCCCTCCTTAAAATATGGCGTTGTCTTAAGTTCATATGGCTGGGGAGGTGGTGCCGTGAAACAAGCCTTAGAATTCTTATCACCCAAGAAAATTGAAGTAATAGGCACGATGGAAGTCAATGGTCCTCCTTCTGCAGAAGCTACAGAAAAAATCATTGAATTGGGTAAACAACTTGCAAAAAAATAAAGGAAAATTAAAATTTACGGAAGTATTTGGCGAACAAAAACTTATTTTTAAGAGTTTTTAAATTTTTTAGAGGCATCTCTAACCCTGTAGACGAATGCAAGAAGTTGATGATTATTAAAGGTTGCGATTAGTTGTTTATAGCTATGAGGGAAAAGAATGAATTATTCAGAAAGCTGTAAAGCAACTTTAACTTGAGCCTTTTCTTTATTCCCGCATAATTTACAACGAATGAAATCTGCTTTATAAGCAGAAGCCCTCATTTCCTTTAATTAAAGTGTAAATACATGTAAATACAGAAGTTTTTCTTCGAAAAGCATTCTTTAAATTAGGAGATTCTTCTTTTTGTAGTTTTTATACTCTTTATCTATCTTCCTTATTTCAAGTGGAAACAATGAACCATTGCTTAGTTTTAGTTCAGCTATTTTTTCAGTTTTTTCAATGTAGATTTCACTTTTTCCTCTGTAACCATATTTACAGTTTTTCGTTTTGTTTACTCTAAAAAGAAATTCTGCATCCAATTATCATTTCAATGGCTAAAATAAACAGTTGTCAACATGGTTCTTCGCTTTATGAAGTGTAATTTAAAGAAACTAAAATTTTAATAACTCAAGGCAATTTGATTATGTTAAATTAAAAAGGTGAAGTAGCTTGATCTCAGAAGAAGAGCTAAATGAAATCCTTGATCAAGTGAGGCAGCTTTGTCGGAAAGTGAACAAGAGAATGAAGGAATTAGGAGATGTAGAGATTTTTGTTTACCGAAAAGACCCGGTTATAAAGGAGGCACAGTCAAAAATATGTAGTCTATACCGTCAGGCAATGAGTAAGTGCGAAAGGGTTGGAGACGCTGTTAAAGTTTGCAAAATGTTCATGAGAGATCCTGAATGTCTTCAGCAAATAATGTTGTCGGAAGAAGTAGCCTGTTATCCAACTTAATTTGGATTAAATTCTTTTATAGTTCTTCTTGGAACGCGTCAAAAGGGTATTGGGAGTAATTTTAAGTGTTTGTCTAGGTCTCTTTCAACAT
>JAOZGF010000068.1 GCA_027491845.1 Thermoproteota archaeon
ATGACTACATCCATAACCTGTGCCCTAGGAGAGCGAAGTTCGACATGCTTGAACTTGCGCACAAATTTGGCATGGAGGCAGAGGACAAATGCCTCTGGGAACTAGGGTGCAGAGGCCCTGTTACAAAGGCAGATTGCCCTGTAAGGAAATGGAATGGAGGCACAAACTTCTGTATTTCAGCAAACGCGCCCTGCATAGGATGCGTGGAGAAGGGTTTCCCTGACAAAATGTCCCCGTTCTACGAGAAAATAAAGAATCCAGTGATGTTCCCGCCTGAATCGCCTCCGCAGATGCTTCAAATGTCAGACATAAAGAGGATGGTAGGTGAAAGGGAGGCTTCAGAGAAGGTTTCGTCGCTGCTGCCGCCTGAACTTGCATTAATGTCTTTAGGAGTTGGTGCAGCCTTCTATGCTTTAAGCAAGAGGAAAAAGAAGGTTAGGAGGGAACAAATGAAATGAAAGAAATAGTCTTAGACCCCTTCACAAGGATAGAAGGCCACTTGTCCTTTAAAATAATTGTTGAAAACGAGAAGGTAGTTGACGCCTACGCGAAAGGAGACCTTTGGAGAGGCTTTGAAAGCATAGTTGTGGGGAGGGATCCCAGGGATGCACCCATAATCTTGTCAAGGATTTGTGGGGTTTGCCATGAAGTTCACAGGATAACCTCCATACTCGCCATAGAGGATGCTTCAGGTTTCACGCCAACTGACAATGCAATTAGGCTACGTAACTTAATAGAAGCCATGGTGACTATTTATTCTCACCTAGCTCATTTACTTGTTCTCGAAGGACCTGACTTCGGCGTTTACGGCTTGGCTGGGCAGGAACATCCCAACGAGCTTCTCCTTGACGTGAACAAGTATTATGACCTTCTTCATAAGACAATTCTTCCAACGCAGAAATTATGCCATGAGGCTGCAGCCATCTTCGGCGGTAAGGTTCCTCACCACATGACAACCCTTCCAGGGGGGGTGACGACTACACCTACTCCTGAAAGGATAAGTGCAGCATACATGAGAATGAAGCAAGTTAAAGGAACTGTTGATTCAGTTTACAATTATGTCTATGACAAATTGATTCCTCACTTAGTGAGTGAGCATCCTGAAGAAACGGAGATGTTGTTGAACATTGGCGTTGGGGTAGAGAACTTCTTAGCCTACGGTGCTTATCCCCAGCCTGATGAAGGCTATAAAACCCTGTTTAAGAGGGGCATATACCTAAACGGCTCCTTTGAACCCCTGAACATAGATAACATTGTGGAGGAAGTTAAGCACTCATGGTATACTGATAGAAGCGGAGGGAAACCCGCTGAGGAAATCCCTCCCGAGCCTCAATACGGAAAGGAAGGCGCTTACTCCTGGGCTAAGGCACCTAGGTATAAGGGATACCCATGTGAGGTCGGCCCCCTAGCTAGACTAATTGTTTCAAGGAAATATGAACCCTTATCCAAGCATAAGGCATCTGTTCTGGATCGAACACTCGCAAGACTCGTTGAAACAAAGATCTTAACCGACAAAACACTTGAATGGCTGCTTGAACTCAAGCCTGACGAAGACACTTACCTTCCTTACGAGGTGCCGGAATCCGGCATGGGCGTAGGCCTATGGGAAGCCCCGAGAGGGGCACTGGGTCACTGGATAAAGATTTCAAGGAAAAAAATTGAGAGATACCAATGTGTTGTCCCTACAACATGGAATATTTCGCCCAGGGATGCAAGGGGGAACAGAGGCCCTGCAGAGGAGTCGGTCATAGGGGCACCTGTCCCTGGAAACAAAGATGTTTTGCAGGTGACAAGGATACTAAGATCCTTTGACTTCTGCCTTGCATGCTCCATACACTTACTTAAACCTGATGGAAAGACCTTGGTTAAAACTTTCCTCACACACTGAAAAAACTTGGCGGGCGGGATCGGAATTGTCCTTCATCAGCGTGATCGGGATAGGGAACATCCTTCTAAAGGATGAAGGCGTCGGAGTCCATGTAGTAAATAGGTTAAGGAAAAGAAGTCTTCCTGAGAAAGTAAAATTGTTTGACTGTGGGACAGATCTTTTTTCTTTGATTTCAGCCTTGGAGGGATGTGAAAAAGCCATTATAATTGATGCAGGTAAATTTGGCGGTAAGCCAGGGGAAATACGTTGTTTCAAGCTAAAAAACAGCATGGAAAGCGTTAAATTGGTTTCCTCACTGTCCCTGCACGATATCGACGTGGTTAAAGTGCTGAGCATAGCTTCAAAGACCTTTAAATTTCCAGAGGAAATTTTTTTCGTGTGTATTGAGCCAAAAGAAGTTGGTTTAGGCCTAAATTTGTCTCAGGAAGTCAACAGATCGATCCCGTCCGCCGTAAAACTTGTTATTGACAAGGTAAAGGAAGATGAAATAATATGAAAAATG
>JAOZGF010000083.1 GCA_027491845.1 Thermoproteota archaeon
AAACTATGCCCACAACGTTTCCCTTCTCAGCCCCTCGTGCATGCATGAACCTTATTGTTTCATTTAAGAACTGGCCTGTTCCACAGTCGACAATTAAAAACTCCCTGTTCGATTCAATTAGGATGACATTTGAATCGAAATATCTCCCTTCTAAGAAGTGATATCCCACATCATCTGAACCCTCTATCAGCACTGCGGACACCTTCCAGCTTGTTTTATTCATGTAGGCTAAGTATTTCTTTAAGTTTTTCTGCGTTTTTTACAGCGTACCCGTTGAAGTCATTGTTAAAATATATGTAGATATCTCTAGCCCCTGTTTCACTTATCTCGCCTATTTTTTCAGCCCATTTTCTTAGTTCTACATCTGTGTAATTGTAATTGTACCATGAATGTTTTCCGTGGAACCGTATGTATGAGAAGTTGCTTGTAACCCTAATTTCTTCAGGGAGCCTTGGGCAACTTATTATGCAGAAACCTACATTGTATTTTTCGAGACACGTATATGTTTCATGTGTAAACCAAGATCTGTGTCTGAATTCTAGGACGTATCTATACTTCCCTGTTTCCAGTGAAGATAAAAAGTTTTCAAGGAGTTTAACGTTCAATTTCAGGCTTGGAGGAAGCTGAATTAATAGTGGACCAAGCAAGCCATTTTCCTTTAAGGGCTTGATGGCTGAAAGGAATTTCGAAAGATCTTCACCTGTTCCTTTCAATTTCTTTACATGGCTGACCTTCTTATTTACCTTTACAGCATAAACAAAGTTTTTGGGGGCTTTCTTAACCCATCCAGCGACGAAAGATGGAAACGGAAGCCTGTAAAAGGTTGAGTTTATCTCTACAGTGTCAAATTTCTTGGAATAAATGTTAAAGTAATCCTTCTTTTCGGCTCCAAAGGGGTAAAGTATACCTATCCAGTGGTCGTAGGACCAGCCTGAGCAACCTATCCTTATCATTTCCTTCACATTTACTATGAAACAGGCTTAAAAATCAATCCAAGTTCCTCAGCAATCCTGTATGCCTCCATTATTTCCTCTTTTTTCAGCCTCCTTGCTATGTCCGAGTACTTTTCAGGGTGTCTTGCAACCAAGTATTCAGGCCTCCATTGACTCATCACGTTAACAAGGCTTCTCGGAAGGTTTTTGGAAATGTACTCTAGCACAGGCCTTGTACAACATTCTATATGGTTAGGAAGGACAAGGTGCCTTATTATCATGTCTCCGTTTTCATGGGCTATCAAGTGGTTTCTTGAAACTACTTCAAAATAATTCTTAACCCTCGATATTCTTTCAGCACATTCATTGTTCCCGTATTTGAAGTCTGGAAGCCAAATGTCGATTAAATCTGAAAGAATTTTCATGAGTTCCAAGCTGCAATACATGTTAGAGTTCCAGAGCTGGGGAACGTTTACGTCAAGGTACTTGAACGATTCGATTATGGTGTGAGCATGAGGCGTTGGATCCCCTCCCACATGATTTATGTTTAGAACACCTTCCTTCCTGAGTTTTCTCTGGATGGATGCAAGCTGCTGGGGCGTTATCTCTGATCCCTCAGGGACCCCGTGTTTCATCCATTCCTGAGAAATATCGTAGTTTTGACATCCAACACATTTGAAGTTACATGAAACATAAAAACATGTCCCTGAAGGGATGAGGGGGGCTTCTTCACCCCAGTGATGAAACCAGGTTGAAATCCTTGTTTCACTATTTAGCCTGCAGAATCCTTTTTCCCCCTTAACCCTGTTCACTCTGCACCTTCTCTCACAGAACTCACAGCTTTCAAGCATTCTCTTAACCAACTCTATTTTTAAGTCTAGAAAGCTTTGTTTTGGTTTTTTCATTTCACTTAACGTCAATTCTCGACTTTCAATTTTTTTACGTGTTTCCTCAAATTTCCTGGATAGTTTCTCATGTTCCCTCCACAGGTTCTTCATGTCTTCGTTCTTAATGTCCGCTTCTGTAGGTATCATCTTACATATGTTGCTTTTCGCAGGCATTACGTCTTTCATTACTTTATAATACCATGAAAGTCTCTCTACCACAGCCCTATTACTCCAAATCGTTAAGTAATCTGTCCTAATGATTCTCCACATCCTTGTTTCTCCTTTTCTCAAAAGCAAATCATTAACATGGTTTTCGAACTATCCTATACATTCTTAGAGCGGACTTATATATATTTATCCCGACCAGTTGAAGCAGGCTTGTTGATTTACCCTTCACAGAAACTTTTTTGTTCCTAATTAAATGAAGGATTGTTTTTTCGTCAGACGCATCATCTGCTTCAAAGAGAGTGTATGCGTTCCCTAACTCTAAAATAGAGTGAGCATCGCTTCCAGCAATTCCAGGTAAACCAACTTTTTTCGCTGCAGCTAAAGCCTTATCGTTCAACCTTGCTGTTGATCTGGAGTTCATTACCTCCACAGCATCAAACTTCACTGTGAAGAGTTTTCTTCCTATTCCAACCCTTCCAATTAAAGAGAAAGGATGTGCTGCAACAGCTATGCCGCCTTGTTCCCATATTTTCTCCAAAGTTTCTGTGAGGGACAGTCCTTTTTCAATTTCTTTTTCTATACCGTACGCTAAAACGTCTCCTTCAACCGTACGTATTTCTTCGCCTACGATAACAACGAAATCCAGTTTTTCACCTGAAACATATTCCTTTGCCTTTAACCCTCCCTTTAATGTGTTGTGGTCTGTAATAGCCACACCATTTAAACCTTTTCTGACAGCTGCCTTAACGATTTCTTTCGGGCATGGAATACCATCGGAACAACAACTGTGAACGTGCAAGTCAATTCTCAGCATTGAACTACAACCTAAACCTTTTTTGAAAAAAGGAAAGACGAAAACTAAGTTGTTAGTTGCCTATCTAACTATCTAAACAACCCTTATTAAATAGAATTATAATGGAATTGTGGCTATTGTATTTCATTGAAGTTAAAATTTTGATTTTCAGAAAATTAAAAGGAACGTTTAGTTCTTAAAACATGTTTTTCCCTCTCTTTGCAATTCTTCTTCACTTATTTTACCTATTTCTTTCGTTTTTGTAATGGCGTACTTGACAAAGAGGGGTCCAATGAAGAGCAGGATGAGAGACGTGGAAATAACGGTGTTAAGGACATATGCCCCAAACTCTTCACCAAGGACCCCGTATTTCGATAATTCATGGTAAATGTGTGAAGCTAAACCTAGAACGATTCCTGCCTGTGAAAAGAGGCAAAGGCCAATGTATTTCTTTATTTCATCGCTTGCACCTGAAATCCATGCACCCATCGTTGCTCCAGCAGCTTTGCCAGCCATCGTTGTGACTAAATAAATTAAGCCTACTAAGCCAATTGTTGAGAGGAGAAACACATTAAGTCTTGCACCTGTCAGGGCAAAGAAGAGCGTGAATATGGGTGAAATGAGTTCTCTCGCCACATTAACTGTTGCTTCAGCTTTAACACAGTAATTGGAGAAAACTAGTCCTACTATTAGTGTTGAGAGGATCTCTGAGGCGTTAACCATTTCAGCCGCCCCACTGCATAATATAACCATTGCTATTGCTATTATGAAGAGGTCTCTTCCCTTTCTCGTGAGTTTCCCGCATAAAACTAAAAGTAAACCAAAAAAGGATCCAAGAACAACGGCTAAACCAATGTTTTGAATGAAAAATCCAAGAGAACTGAGAAGATGAATTTTCACTTCTGCAAAGACGCTAACTACATAGCTGCTTGCAATAGAGTATGCTAAGATAGCAACTACATCGTCTAAGCCAACTAATGCAAGTATTGTAGTGGTAAGTTTCCCTTTAGACCTGTATTCCCATACCACGGTCGCTGTTGCAGCTGGGGCCGTCGAAATAGCAAACGCCCCGAATAACACAGCTGCATAAAGCTTGGATGTGAAATAGTTTATGCTAACCATAACAACCAGGAAAACAATGAGCGTCTCGAAAACCAGTATTGAAATTATTTCTATACCAATGTCTTTGAGTTCGTCCAGTATAAGTTCGGATCCTATGAAGAAACCGAAAAATGCGAGTGCAAGGTCGATGAGGGGCTTGAATGAGTCAAGTTTCTGGATGGATAGAAATCCCAGGAACGATTCGCCGAAAACAATGCCAACCAGAACAACGCCAACAAGTTCTGGAACGCCAAGTTTTTCACTGATCTTCCCACCTACAATCCCTAGAAACACGGTGAGTCCTATCAAGAAAAAATCATTTAGCAAAACAAGTTTCCTCCATGACCAGCCTAATCCCGTAACTCTTCATGAAAGTAAACAGCCACAATCCTTAAATGGTTTCTTTTATTTTTTTGGGTTGGGGGAACTGTTGTAATGTTATTTTTCATTAAAAAAGTGTTATTATTTTAGAGTTTATGGCATCAAGGGTTTGAAGTACCCTAAAAAGGAGAAAGGAAAAATTGTATGAAGGTCTTTCGCTTTAAACCAAGAAAAAAACCTATTTTAACGAAGAAAATAGTTGACTACATACTTGAAGAAATGAGTAAAGCTAAAAGCGAACAAGCATTGAATGTAACGTTGGATCTAGGAATCTCCATTGGTTGCATCCTACTAAAACATAAACATGTTTTATTTCCAGACGGACAAAAGTTAGGTGTGGAAAAGCTTTTGGAAGCAAATAACCCCAGGTCAATTTATTATGTCAGAAAAAACAGTCTATTTGAGCTTTCCCTTCATCATGAAAGAAAATTTTACAAGTTAGTGCCCGTATCAAACGAGACAGCTCCAACCCTTGAAATAAGCGGCATCCACATGCATAGGGTGAAGGGCGTAACTCCTTGGCGTGACTCACAAAACAAAGTTAATGCACTTAACCCTTCAAGAAACCAAGAAGTCCTGGACATAGGGACAGGTCTAGGTTATACCGCCATAATAGCGCAACAAATAACTCAAACGACTCTAATCACCATAGAAAAAGACATTAATGTGCTGAAGATGGCTGAGTATAATCCTTGGTCACATAAACTCTCCCATCCATCCATAAAAATCCTCCTCGGCGATGCATCCCAGGTGATCAAAGAGTTTCCCGATGAAAAGTTTCATAGGGTACTTCATGACCCGCCTAGATTTAGCTTGGCAGGGGAACTTTACAGCTTAAATTTTTATAGGGAAATTTACAGAGTTTTAAGGAGAAAAGGAAAATTGTTTCACTACACCGGCGAACCTAGAAAGAGAGGAAGAGGATCTGTGATAGTTAAAGGGGTTTCGAAGAGGTTAAGAGAGGCTGGCTTCAGGATTAGATGGGACGAAAGAAATAGAGGTTTTTTAGCGGTTAAGCCTTGACCTGAAAACTAGGTGAACGCCACCCATGGTCTTGAAAATATATAACACGTTAACAAGGAAAAAAGAGGAGTTTAAGCCCTTAAGGGGTAATAGGGTGTATATGTTCGTCTGCGGTCCCACAGTGTATGATTACTCTCACATTGGACACGCTAGAACCTATGTCTCTTACGACATAATCGCTAAATGGCTGAGGAGAAAAGGTTACACGGTTTTTTACCTTATGAACATAACTGATGTTGATGATAAGATCATTAACAGGGCTAAGGAAACAGGGAGAAATCCATTAGACTTAGCCAGAGAATTTGAAAAGTATTTTTACGAGGACATGGAGGCCCTCAACATCAGGTCGGTCAACTTCTATGCTAGAGCGTCAGAACACATCCCTGAAATAATCAGTCAAGTTAAAAGATTAATTAAAGAAGACGTGGCATACGAAACAGAAACAGGCGTGTATTTTGACGTAACAAAGTTTAAGGATTACGGAAAACTTTCACGCCAGAATCCTGAAGAATTGAAAAAACATAGAATTGAACCTGACCCAACAAAGAGAAACCCTCAAGACTTCTCCTTGTGGAAGAAAAGAAAGGGGGAAGAAATATACTGGAGTTCCCCATGGGGTGAAGGAAGACCTGGATGGCACATAGAGGACACAGCCATATCTGAAAGATATTTAGGCCAGCAGTATGACATCCATGGCGGCGCACTAGACTTGGTTTTCCCCCATCATGAGGCTGAAATCGCTCAAATGGAAACGCTGTCAAAAAAGAAACCTATGGTGAAATACTGGATTCACACAGGCTTTCTAACGGTTAGGGGGGAGAAAATGGCCAAGTCACTTGGAAATTTCGTTACTATAAGGGATGCCCTGAAAAAGTGGAGCCCTGAAGCCCTAAGATTCTTCTTTGCAACAGCACATTACCGCAGTCCCCTGGATTTCAGCGAAAAAAAACTTGAGCAAGCGATGAAGAGCTTGGATACCCTCTATAACTCCCTAGACAACTTATTAGGCCTAGAGGAAAGGAAAGGTAAAGAGAAAACAAGGCAAGAGAAAGAATTATTAGAGAAAGTCAATATATTAAAAACAGATTTTGAGGAAGCAATGGACGACGACTTTAACACTCCCAAGGCAATTGCTTGCTTATTTGAAATCTCCAAACTGATTAATACTTTCGCCTTAAAAAATTCAAACATAAATTCTGAAGTTAAAAGAGAAATAAAAGAAGTTTTCTTGGAGCTCGGAAACGTTCTCGGCATCTTAAAGGAAAAGAGAGAGGGAAAAAAGGAGAGAAAACTAGTTGAGGAATTGATAGGGATAATTGTGGATTTGAGGGAGGAGGCTCGAAAGGAAAAAAATTGGGAAAAAGCCGATGAAATAAGGGAGAAACTTAAGAGCATTGGAATAAAATTGGAAGACACGCCTCATGGAACTAAATGGAAATTTAGTTAATTTAAGAGTTTGCAATGCCTCTGCTAACTTACTAGGATCTTACCATGTAATGGACGTGCCTCCCTTGCAAGCTAAGAATTATGTGAAAAGTTAGAGAGGGGCGATTTCTCTCCAAAGAGGAAAGCTGCTTCTTAAATTAAAAGATTGTTTATCATGTTTGTTTGCTAATCAAGGATTGCTTCATACATGTCTTCTTCCACTTTGTCTATGGTCGGTATTCCTGTCACCTTCGAAGCTTTCTCTGTTAACGCAGCTAAATCAGACCTATTTATTAGGTTTAATTTCCATTTCCTTGTCCCTGCAAGCAATTGTTTCAGCCCAGTTCCAATTCTTTCTACTATATAGGTATATAAACCAATGGCTGGGAACGGAATGTCCTTTATCCTTTCACCGTACTTAGCCTTTATTTCCGAGTAACCCACAAAGAAAGTTTCAGGTTTGTCACCGAATCTTTCTGCGAAAATCCTTGGAAGCTTCCCTGCCTCGTAGAGCTCCGTGTAATAGAGGGATTTCATCACAGCAGTTAGAGGGGCTCTCGCCATGGTTATCGCCTTAACAGCAGGTCCATCGCCGAAATTGCTTAGCGCAATGGACTTGAAAATTTGAGTTTCTGAGATAAACCCACCCGCAATACTTATGTCAGGGACATGTTTGCCTTTCCTCTTTAGTATCTGCACGCACTTCAGTACTTGTGACTCTAAATATACTGTTGGGGTTGACATTTCGTTCATCATGGGTACAGGGCTCATACCTGTTCCTCCACCTGCACCGTCAAAGGTTACGTAGTCAACCTTGGCCTCTGAAGCAACCTTCATTGTCCAAGCAACGTCAACAGGTCTGTAGGCCCCTGTTTTGATGGACACCTTCTTTGCGCCCTGCTCTCTTAACCATTCTACATCTTCTATGAAGCCTCTTTCAGTTGGCATCCCAACCCTACTGTGCCTTTCAAAGGACTTAAAAACTCCAGCCTTGAAGGCTTCCTGAACGGATGGATCTTCAGGGTCAGGAATAACTAGGTAGCCTCTTTTTTTAAGCTCCAAGGCCCTCTCGATAGTATGTAGTCTGACTTCTCCACCTATCGCCTTAGCACCTTGACCCCATTTTCTCTCTATAACATCCACTTCAAGCTTCGATATCGCATACACATCTACGCCGAGCCTTTGATCTTCCACGTTAGTTTGCACGGCTATGCCTCCATATTTCCCATCCCAAAACCCCCTGAACCTCTTTACCCTGTACTCCATGTCTTTTGAATAAGTTACTTTTCCGTTCGAGAAACGCGCCTCAGGATCCATTCCGCAAACATTTTCTCCAATAACGATAATTATTCCTGCCAAAGCAGCTCCAACAGCGAGTCCATCCCAATTGTTTTTAGCCACCGCAGTTGACCCATATGCCCCAGAAACGATGGGTATCCTTAAAGGTATTCCTCCAATCTCACTTGAAATGTCCACGTTCGGGAAAAGGGCTTTGTCTGGGTCAGGCTCTATTCCTTCCGCGCCCCTCAACCTGGACAGTATATTGAAATCCGACCAGTCTAGCCTATAGTCTTTTAAGGATGCAGCAGTGCTCCAACCAAATGGTTCAGGCTCTGGATAAAGTACTTCTCTTCCCCTAAAAGCGGACAAACCTATTTCACATAGTATGGGGCAGTTTTTAATGCAGATCGGGCACATTCCACTTGAAGGACTAACATCTTCAACACGCGTTCTTGTACCTGTCACCGACATCCCGTTTAAGTAAGAAGAGTTCCTCATAACCCTTTTCGTCATAATCCCCGCCACCTCCGTTGAACATTGTTTATATATTTATTATGAGGTTTATTTATAATTTATATACATCTAAAAAAAAGCGTGAGCAAGGAAACTACTTGCCTTAAGTTTCTCCATCACCTTTAACAGAGCTATTGCACCCTTGCCAGCAGTTCTACTAAAAAGAAAAAGTTAAGTTACTAGAAGAAATAAGTATGTTATCAGGATTACTTTTTAAACTGGAGAAGCTGGAGGAAAAACAGCTCAACAAAGATACAGCAGAAAAAAGGAATAACAAGTTCTAGCTTTCAGTTTTATTTCCTTGTTCTAGGACACGCTACAATACTCAAGTGGGAGGATTTCAACCCCGGGACCCTTTCAACTTCATTGAAATAAATTCTTTCTATGTCAGGTATGGTTTCTCCCTCAATCCTTACAACAGCGTCAAAAACTCCCAAGACAATATTTGCTTCCTTAACCCCCCTTATCGTTTTGAGAGACTCCAAAACCTTCTTTTTTTCTCCAGGCTCAATTTTAAGGAATGCGTATCCAATCTCCATTTTTTCTCCTCCTTTTTACTTCAAAACCTTTTCGTCTACGCATATTAGTGTTGAAGTGCTCAACACACCGTCTATCGATATTATCTTGTCTATCACAAAGTTCTCTATTTCATGAACTTTCTCAGCTTTTATCTTAACTATTGCGTCATAGTCTCCAAAGAGTATTTCGGCTTCCTCCACGTTAGGCAGGCCTCTTATCTCGTTTACAACTCCCCTTGCAAAAACATCCCTTGAAATTTTTAACAATATGTATGCTTCGTACGTACCGGTCACCTTCGCCTCGATGATTGTTTCTTATTACCCTAAACTTTTAAATTTTTATTTAAGAACATTGTTCTAACTCAACTTTCTAGTGAACATCTTGAATGAATAGTGAAACATTTGACAAGAAAAATTTTTTCTTACCTTGGATAACGGTGGTTTATATCTGCGGAATCGTTGGAGTGTTAATGAAAGAAGAAAGAAACATTGGTGAAATTCTCATAAGGATGCTTGAACTCCTTCAGCATAGAGGGAATGATTCAGCCGGAGTAGCAATATACAATGAAGAGGTCTTCTTTACTGATAGAAACCAATATCTGTTAAGAATAGTTACGGATGACGTTGTAGGTGCAGCTGGAAACATATCTAAAACAATTGCCGGGATAGGTGGCGACATAAGAAACATACAGTTGAACATAGTTCATAATAAGGGCTTCGACAGATACATTATTAGACTGAACAGTAGAAGACAAGTGAAAA
>JAOZGF010000084.1 GCA_027491845.1 Thermoproteota archaeon
ATCGCCAGGTTTAATTCTTCTTCTAAAAAATCCACCTTGCTTGATCGAAGTAGAGGAGTTAACGGAAATTGTTTAAAGGTTGTTTAAATAAGTGTTACATTAAATTTAAAAGGAAAATTACTTTCTAACATAGGCCCACACATTTTAAAGGGGGAACCGTCAACCCATTCAAGGGAAGTTGGGGTTTAAGGGAATGGAAGAAGCAATTGTTTTGTCAACTGTTGACACAAAGTCTTCTAAAAGAAAGAGCTTAAGTTATCTCATGCAACATAGGGAGGAAATTGACTCAGTTTTTCTTCCGCTGCCTGTTGAACATGAAGCTTTCATTCAGAAAATTTCCAAGGGAATAAATGCAGACTCAATAATAAATGAACTGATAGGTTTAGGGCTTGTTAGTCCTCCATACGATACACAAATGTGTAGATCTCTTAAACCCGTTCTGCAATCCATTTCACAAATTGGGTTACCGGTTTATTGTTATGTAAACAGTATGCACAATCACTTTTATCGGGAGGCTGTTGAGGAACTTTTACTTCTCACGTTTAAGGCTAAAATAGGAAAAATAAAATTAGCTGAGTGGGAAAAGACCCTTAAGAAGCTTATAGAAACAAATAAGGTTTTCAGCAGAGATGAGTGCGAATATATTTTGAGCAAAAAAAGGAAAAAACCCGTGTTGTTTGACTTAAATTATGAGTTGGCTGAAGAACTCAAGAGGAGGATAGGGCATATTGATTGGGTGGTGATCGACGAATCATGGAAGCCTTTAGACATCCTAACTAACCTGTTAAGAAGAAAACTTTCCTTGGAAGAGAAAATTGAGAAAGAAGTTTTTATACAGCTTGTGAAAGATCATTTAGAGTTTGTTGACTTAATTCTGAAAAGTAAGGATTTTGATGAAGCCTATGAGAAATGGATTAGAATTTATCCTTCCAAGGCCAAACAATTTCTGAACTAGTCTTCCCTATAAAAACCTTAAATTTTTAAGGGAATTGGTGTTGAAGGTGGTTTTGAGGTCTTCAAGGATTCCTGGATTTTACAAGTTACCTGTAAAGGAAAGAATCAATATTTTAAAAGAATTAGTTCCCTTGAGTGACGAAGAAGTTAATTTATTAACTAACAGCGGCTCTCTTGAGCTTAAAGTTGCAGATCGAATGATTGAAAACGTCATCGGTGTCATGCCTGTCCCTTTAGGTGTGGCGCTTAACTTCCTTATAAATGGGAAAGAATACATTGTTCCAATGGCGATAGAGGAATCGTCCGTTGTAGCTGCAGCAAGTAATGCTGCTAAAATGGCCCGTGAATCAGGTGGATTCCATGCCGAAGCTTTCGAATCCATAATGATAGGTCAAATACAAGTGACAGCTGTTTCAGACATTAAAAAAGCTGAAAAAGAAATACTACGTCACAGGGAAACCTTGATAGAATTGGCTAATGAGTGTGACCCGCTTCTAGTGAGGCTTGGAGGAGGAATGAAGGACGTCAGGGTGAGAAAGGTTTCAACCTTCCTTGGCCCCATGGTTTTAACTGAAATTCTTGTTGACGTGAAAGACGCAATGGGCGCGAACGTCGTTAACACAATGGCTGAAAAAATCGCTCCATTCATCGAAAAAATAACAAATGGAAAGGTTTACCTTAGAATACTTTCAAACTTAGCTGACAAGAGGCTTGCAAGGGCGAAGGCCGTGTTTTTAAGCGACGTAATAGGCGGGAGAGAAGTTGTTGACGGAATAATAAAGGCTTACGCATTGGCTGATGCAGACCCATATAGGGCGGCAACCCACAATAAAGGGATAATGAACGGTGTAACGGCAGTTGTTTTAGCTACAGGCAACGACACCAGGGCTGTTGAAGCAGGTGCACATGCATATGCTAGTAGAACTGGTAGATATCGTTCCTTAACCGTTTGGAGGAAAAATAAGGATGGAGACCTAGTGGGTGAAATAGAACTCCCGGTTGCAGTTGGCGTCGTCGGAGGGATTTCATCCATCCACCCTCTTGCCAGAATCAATAGAAAAATACTTGGCGTGAAATCTGCGAGGGAATTAGCGGAAGTTATAGCGTCTGTGGGTTTAGCGCAAAACTTTGCTGCACTAAGGGCACTGGCAACTGAAGGCATCCAGAAGGGACACATGAAGCTCCATGCAAGAAACATTGCGATGGCTGCAGGCGCGCAAGGAAACACTGTAGACCTCGTAGTCAAGGAAATGATTAGGAGAGGAAAAATAAGGATGGATGAAGCAAGGAAAATATTGGAAGAAATTGAACCCTCCTAAATCTTTTAAGGAAAAAGTAACTTTGAAAGTAATGATGTTACACTTGAGATTGTGAGGAACAAAGACAGAAAAACAGAGAAAACAACATACAAATCAATTAAGATAGGATTCAAAAAATAAATGTCCATTGTAAACAGTATTAAAACAAATGACGCCGTTAACCTTGTAAATGGAGAATCAGACTCCCTAAGGAACCCCCTTATTAATCCTTCCATAAAGACTCCAACTAAAGGTGAAACAAGGAAACCTAAAACAACAAGGTAACTTACCAATGAATTCCTAGGGTGAAACAAAGCATAAATTGAGGCGGCGTAAGTCAGCCACGTTATTATGCCGAGCAAACATCCTG
>JAOZGF010000087.1 GCA_027491845.1 Thermoproteota archaeon
TTAAAATTCTAACCTTTTTAAGAACTTTGGTAGGATTATCTATTTTTTTAAAGAAAATTCTATTTTAAATCATAAACTTTAGGAGAAGTTGAGGTGTTGGAAAAAGTGGGCAAGGTAAGTTGCTTTGGACTGTTTTTAGCCATCCTAGTAAGCGTCATCCTGGTTTCAGGATGCCTTGGACAGACTCCTTTGCCTACGCAAACACCCACCCCAACCACGCCGACTCCTCCAAGCCCACACATAAAACCCCCTAAGACTCCAAGGACTCCTAAACCGCCCAGGACTCCAAGGACTCCAAGAGCTAAACCTACTCCACCTACTCCGCGTGCTTCAACATATGGTTTTTTCACTAGAGGGGCATATGCAAAGTATCTCATGAAAATACTCTCCCCCTCTTATACAGAGACGTACGTAACCTATGAAGTTGAAGGGGAAACTGTAAAAGAAGGAAGCCCTGTTTGGATTTTAAAGCAAACTATTGAGCCTCAAACCCCAGGGATGATGTTAAAAACAATTCTCAGGTTGTATATAGACAAAGAAATGCTCGAATTAAAATGGTGGGAAATGGAGGTTTACCAAGACAGCAAGCTAGTGTTAAGACGTGAAGGAGGACCTGGAGAGACGCCTCCCTACCAAGGAGTTAGGGAGCCAAGTTCTCCTAAGGCGCAATATAAGGTGGGGGTTGAAACGATAACTGTCCCGGCTGGAACATTCGCTTGCGACAGGTTTGAAGTAACACAGAGGGTTCAAGGGAAACCTGTTAAAATAGTCAGTTGGTACAGCGCTGATGTGCCAATTTATGGATTGGTGAAATATACTACTTACTCTGACGGCCAAGAAACCAGCACTATGGAATTAATAGAGTACCACGCCTAACCCTTCATTTTTTCTTTTTTAGGGTCTCTAACAAAAACCAGCTAACAGGAAAACAAGGAACAAAAGGATTTGCAGCATCAGAAGCACAATGACCAAAGGAACCAATTTCCTGTAGACATCATGTAAATTCGCCTTAAAATATTTAGACGAGAAAATTAGACATAGGTGAAGAGGGGAAAGCAGGCAGCCTGCAAACCCAAAAGCAAAAATAAAGGAGGAAAGACAAAAATTTACTGAGCCATTTAACACCAAGAAAGGCTTAAATAAAGGGTAAGTGACGCCTACAAAGGCAACCGTCACTCCCGTAAGCAAACCAATCAGAAAAGAGGTTATCAGGGATGAAATAAAGGGAGAAAAATACTGGATAACTGGGTAACTGCAAATGTACTTAAAAACTTCGATTTTCTCAATTGTTGTCTTAAAGACCATGACCCCGATAAGTGAAGAAATTATCTCCATTGAAAACGCTTCTTTAAGGGATTCTTTAACATCTTCTTTGCTTAGCCGCCCTACCAAAATTGTTAAAATAACGACAACAGGCAAAATCCATAAAAAACTTATTTTTAAAACGATTCCTCCCAGGACTATGGCTAAAATAGGCCAATAACCACCCAATATTCCTTTTACTCCTTCCAACACGTTTTTTTGATTCAAAATTTCTTCACGGTTTTTTCCGCCAGTTACTCCTCTCCTTATGAAGTATAAGCCAAGGAAAACAGCTATGATTGTCAGATACATCTGATGAAGTGATAAACTAAGTACGCTTACCCCAAGAACAGCTGCTTGCAAGAGGATTCCTGGATAAAGAGGCCAAGAGTATTCCCATATGTGTCTAAACCAGTAATTTAGAAGTGTCTTTACATCGTTACCGATTCCAAGTTGTTCAAACAGTTCTCCAACCATTATGGCTGAGACAAGCGCTCCAGCCGGCATCGGCAACAGCCCTATTAATGCTGGAATAAAAGTAATTATCCATCTAGGGTCAGAGCTAATCATGGGAGTTGAAAACACGATTTTTTTAAGGTACCCTGCTTTATCCATGACGGAACTTAAAGTCAAAGCAAGAAAAACGATTTCCAGAAGCTTCAAGGTATCTATTCCCACTACACCAGTAAGCAGACAATCGATTATTTTTGACGTCGGAGACCTGAAGAAAATCGCTACTAAAACGGATGAAAGAATTAAGGTTAACCCTAAATCAACCTTTAACTTAACTAGTGTCAATATTAAAATGAAAATCCCCATCAATAAAAGCGGAGGAGCAAAGTAATTCAGACTCTTAGCCTCCTTTAATGTCTGTAAGACCTTTCCCCGCAGGATAGAGAAACAAACCTATTAACTCGGTTGAACAAATAAATCTTTTTGGAGAAGAACTCCTCATGAGCGGTTTTAGACTCTAAAAAAAACTTTTTGTTTTCCCTTAAACACATTTAAGGCTTTGCAAACAACTTCTTCCAGTAACTTTTTTGTTTTCTTGATGTCTTTCAAAGATACATCAGGCCTTAATTCAATGGTTACAGGCCCCCTAAACTCTCTTGCATAGAGTTCCCTGATTAAAGCAGAGAGCTCATGGCTCGCCGAGTCAAGTGGCTGATGATCTCGTTGACTCACATGAAGGTTTTTGATCTTGAAATTCTCAACATATGAGGCTGCCTCCCTCCAATTGTTAAGGTGAGAGATGTCAAGGGTTAAACTTAAATCGTTCTGAATCGTTCCAAGTATGTCTCCAATTTCCTGAATGTTTCTCCCGTACCCTGATGATCTTCTAGAGAGATTTTCAAGCGTTACCTCAACTCCATAAGCATCCGACACATCTAAGATCTTCTGGAAAATTTTGCTGAGGAACAACTTTTTCTTTTCTTTTTTCAATTTGTTTGAAACATAGGAATGAACCACGAGTATTGGCGACGAGAGATAAGATGCAAATTTCACGGATAGTTCGCCGTAGTGGATTGCCTTATCGATTTCCTCTTTACTTGTAACGTAAATGCCTGCACTGTGCATAGACAGACATTTTAAACCGTAGTATTCTATTAAACCCTTGACTGTTTCTATGGATTCGTTTGCTTCCCTCTCAATGCATAAAGGATTAAATTCAATATTTTTAAAGCCTAGTTTCAAGGGTAATTCAAAGTTATACCTTAGGGGGTATGAAGAGAAAGCCCATGTTGAAATGGAGATCTTAAGAGGACTCATTGCTTCCGTCTCCAACAAAAAAATCCTTTCCAGTTTTCTTTTAGCTCCAGGAATTCTAAAATATTTTAGGAATCACCTGGGGCAGCAGCTCTTTAATCGCCATTATCAACACAACATAAAGGAGAAATAATAAAAGTGATATTATAGCGTTTCTCTTCCAATCTTCACACCAACCGGTTCCTAGGGAGAAACCAACTATGAAGCCTATTACATGACCAATGTAGGAAATCCCTGTTTCTATCCCCTTGTAAAGTTGGTAGAGATTTATAAAGAAATAAAGGACGGATGCCAGGCCGACAGGCATTAAAAGTAAGAAAGAAAACTTTAAAGGCTTTGACAGCATGGATAGAGCCATTAAAGCGAATATTGCTGCAGATGCACCAACCATGACTGTGTCTGAACTATAGAACGGCGTGCTTAACAAGAAGCCTAGGATTC
>JAOZGF010000104.1 GCA_027491845.1 Thermoproteota archaeon
TCTCTACATCTGGTTTAACAGCTACATAAGAGGTCATTTTTCTGCCTTTGACCAAGTCATAAGCTGTTAATACAAGGGGTCCATGACAAATTGCCGCAACAGGTTTGTTTTCTTCAAAGAAGTGTCTTACTATTTTTTCGAGTTCAACATAGGTTCTTATGAATTCCGGCGCCCTCCCCCCGGGGATTACTAGTCCCATGTAGTCCGCAGGATTAACTTCTTTAAAGGAAAGAGTTATCCATGGAAACCTGTATCCCTGTTTTTCACTATAAGTCTCCCAACCAGGTTCGAAGTCATGAATAACGGTGAACAAAACATCCTTCTTCGTTGGTGCAGCAACATGAACTTCAAATCCTTCTTCTTTTAACCTGTAGTATGGATAAAATATTTCCTGAGCTTCTACTCCGTCACCGGCAATTAATAAAATTTTTTTAGGCATTCATTACTCCTCCTAAAAAATGTAGACGTCAACATATTTAATTGATATTTTAGTTTGATTTTTCTTTTAAAAAGGCTTGGTGTTTAGTTTCTTGAGAACTTTGTACTCTTTAAGTGAAGGCTCCAGATCTTGTTCAGCTTTCAATTAGGAGAGGTCAACGGTTAACGTTAATTTTTAAACTTTCATGGTGAATGTTTAGGAATAATCAATCCAACTTTTTCAAGGTTAAATTTCTTGTAAATCTAGACACGCGTTTTCTTGTTAGGGCCCTAGTTGGAAATGTTTTTCCTTTTTAGCTGTTCAGGGAGGTCTTTAAATGATTGAAGACTTTCAAAGTAATTGTTCTGAGCCTGAAAAACAGAACTGTGTTGAAGAGCTTATGTCCCTTGTTTTTAAGGTTGTTGAAAGTGAGATTCCAGAAAAAACCGTTGGAATTGCTTTTTCAGGCGGGGTTGATAGCTCCCTTCTCGCTAAGACATGTGTTAAGCTAGGTAAAAAAGTTGTACTGTTAACCGTTGGCCTCCATGGCTCAGGCGACCTTAAACATTCCCTTTATGCAGGTGAAAGACTTAATTTGGAAACATTGACCTATGAATTTGACTTGAAGCAAATTGAAAAAGCTATTAGAGAAGTAATCTGTCTTATAAAGTTCAAGAAACTGGCGGATCTGGAAGTAGGAATCCTGCTTAACTTTGTTTTTTCCTTTGCAAGAGAAAACTGTTTAAGAACTGTTGCGATAGCCAGCGGAATAGATGAACTTTACTGTGGGTATCATGTCTTTAAAAAGAATTTTTTGAAGGGTGAAAAAGAAATTAAGAAGATTATGGATGAAGTCTTAACCCATACCGTTGAAAATGAGAGGGAATATGAGAAAATCGCGTTGAGGAAAAACATTGAAAAAAGAACGCCATTCCTTAGGAAAGAATTTGTCGATTTTTCCCTAAAGGTTCCGTTGAACCATAAGATAAAGAGTGAAAAAGACGATGTAAGGAAGCACATAATCAGAGAACTCGCCTTAAAACTTGGTGTTCCAAGGGAGATCGCGTATAGAAGAAAGAAGGCACTTCAGTATAGTTCAGGCATACATAAGGCCTTAGAGAAAATAGCTAGAGGAAAGGGAATAACCGCCGCGTACGCAAGGGAAAGGGGTTATAGTGGAGTTAGGGAAGCTTACATAAAGGCCCTTCTGGAAAAACTTGGGAGGAAATAAGTTTTGTTTTGACTTAACTAGTTTCCCTGTACCGAGAAAGTTTTTCAGCTTCTTTAATCATTCCTTTCACTTTAATTCCCATGAATAGAAGTAGAGGGATCAAAACAAAAATTAAGGAGGCTGGTGAAAGGAAGAGGAAGAAGTCCCATGTGCCATGTAAGAAAACAGCTGCAATTACTCCTTTAACCAGTAATTTCCCCCTATTGAAAAGGTCAAACTTACTTAGGCCCACGTAATAACCCATGATCCCGCTGAATAGGGCATGTCCAGGCACTGATGTAAAGGCTCTAACTAAGCCCACGACGACCCCTCCTTTCAAGACATATAGGATGTTCTCCACCGTGGCGAAACCCAGAGACGCTGAAACACAATAAACTATCCCATCCATGGGCTCGTCAAACTCAATGGATCTGTATGCCCCGAAGTAAACAGCTAAGAACTTTGCTAATTCCTCAGACCCAGCGATTACAAGGAACGAATTATAAATTAGGAGGGTGAATTCCTCTGTTTCATGATAGGGTGCTTCAAGAACCATTTCGATTAGCAAGGCAGGTAAGACAGAGATTGCTCCGAACGAGAAGACCAAGATTATCTTAGACAGGGGCTCAGGCTCGTATCTGTCTTTACTGTAAAAGTAAAGCAGCAGGAAAAGGCTTGGAGCAATGGCTAGCGAAATTAAAAGGTATGTTTCCATTTAAATCAACTTTTTCTGTTTTTCTGATGAAATGAACCTTGAAACCCTTACGCCTAAAAGCCTTATTTTCCTTTTCTTTTCAAGGAATTTTTTCGTAAGTAGGTATACGTTGTCTTTTAAGTCTTGTAACTTGTTTGTGAATGAGAGCAGTGTTTTGCTGTGGGTGTGGGTTTCAAAGTTGTCATACCTAACCTTGACCGTTATTGTTTTAAAATAGAGGTTTCTTTTCACAAGCCTTTTGTGGATTTCCTCAGAAAGCTTTGAGAGAGTTTCCTTTATGAGTTTAGGGTTTAATGTGTCTTCTTCAAATGTTATGTCTTTACCCATGGACTTTATTTCTTTCTTTTCTTCTACCTCGCTTCTATCTATTCCATTAGCCATTAAATAGAGTTGAATGCCTAACACTCCGAATTTCTCTTTTAAATCAATTGGATTGGCTTCAGCAAGGTCTTTAACGGTTTCTATCCCCATTTCTTTGAGCCTTGCCTCGGTTTTTTCACCCACCCACGGAAGCCTCCTCACCGGCAACGGGTTTAGGAAACTTCTAACCTCACCTTCCTTAACCACAGTTAATCCATTGGGTTTCTCATGGTCACTTGCTATCTTGGCAACCAACTTGTTTGGGCCTATTCCAATTGAACACGTTAATCTTTCTTTCTCAAAAATTTCTTTCTTAATCTTTTTTGCGACCTCTTTTGCTTCATCAAAGCCTTTAGCTTTAAACGAGACATCTAAAAAAGCCTCATCTAGCCCCCATCTCTCAAACTTGTCCGCATATTTACGGAGGATCTTCATTATCCTTTCGGAGACGTTCATGTAGAGTCCACGGTTGACTGGAAGGTAAATTGCATGGGGGCAAAGCTTCCATGCTTTGGATATGGGCATCCCTGATTTCACACCAAACTTCCTTGCTTCATAGTTGCATGTGCTTACGACTCCTCTTCCCCTCCCTTGCCTTGGGTTGGCTCCAACTATGATTGGTTTACCCTTATATCTTGGGTTTTCCCTTTCCTCTATCGCTGTGAAGAAGTGATCCATGTCCACGTGCAAAATAATTCTTTTCCTTTTATCCATTTTACCTTCTACACCTTGAATGGTTTTAGCTTTTTCATTGTTGGATAAATATGCTTTTTAAAGGGAAAGTAGCCTGTAAGTTATGCCTCCTATGAGGATTGCCAGGAAAATGTCGGTTAAAGCAATTCCTAATGCTTTTTTCCAGCCGAACTCCCTTAATAATGCAGCAATTGTCGCTAAACAGGGAAAGTATATCATTGTTACCAGTGAGAAAACTATCATCTGCGTTGGGGTCAGCGACGCCAGCTTTATTAGTTCCGAGAGCAATATTAGGGTTAACTCCTTCCTTAGAACCCCAAATATCAGCGGTATCCCTGATACTGGAGGTAAACCCAACCAGTTAGATATTAAGGGCTTCATTGCTTCGGCGAGGAACCACACTAAACCAGTGAGCTTCAGTGCTTCTATAACGACGCTTCCTATAACGATGAGTGGGAAGGCGATGTATATGAAGTCTTTAGTTCTCACCCATGCTTTGACAAGCACATTTTTTAATGAAGGAATCTTGTACGGCGGCATTTCCATTATAAGCCCCATTGGTTCGCCTGGAAGCGTCTTATAAACGAGTTTACCTAACAAGAAAATCAGGACGACGTTGAAAAGGTATAGGGTTAAAGCCACATGTATTCCTAAGTAGAAGCCAACTAGGCCTAAAATAACCACTGTTCGTGCTGCGCAGGGTATAAGAACAACTTCAAATCCACATATGAATCTTTCGCGATCCGTCTCCATTATTCTACATCCTATACAAGCTGGAACGCTGCACCCATAACCTACAATTAAAGGTATGAATGCCTTTCCATGCAGCCCTACCTTATGCATTAAATTATCCATGAGGTAGGCTGCCCTAGGCAGGTAACCACTATCTTCTAATATGCCTAAAATCAAGTGGAAAGGAATTATGTAGGGTAAAGCTATTGTTACTCCAGCCACTATACCCATTAGGGCCCCATCGCATATTATGCTTGTGATGGCTTCGGGTAATAAGTTTAGGAGAAATCGCCTTGTTTGAGGAAGTGCAAGGTCTATTAAAACGTATTCTAAGCCTTCAATTAACATGTTTCCTCCATAAAAAATAGCTGTGAACATTGTTGTTATAACACAAATTAGAACAAGGTAACCTATTATGCCGTGTGCCGTGATTTCACTTAACTTCTCTTCGAGTTTTATCTTGGGAGGAGAAACAATTTCCATGGATTCATTAACTATCCTACGTATTATACCGTACCTTTCCGAGGCTAGTATGACTTCAGAAGGTTCTCCCTGTACCTTCTCTACTTCACTAATTATTTCAGCGACTTTTCTTAGTGCTTCTTTACCTTGAGGCATTAAATTGATTTTTCTCGTTATTTCTTCGTCTTTTTCGAATAATTTAACGCTTAACCACCTTGAAGTGTAAATTTTGAGGAGACCTGAAAGTTCTTCTTCAATGATCCCCTTTATTTTTTCTAGGGCTTCCTCAATCTCTCTCCCATATCTAACCTTCAATGGCTTTAACTTTAGTCTTCCTTCCGCAACTTGAACCGCTGCTTCAAGTAATTCATTAATTCCCTTACCTGTTATGGCTACGGTTGGTATAACAGGTAAGCCTAAGGCCATTGAAAGCTTTTTCTCATCTATTTTTATGCCTTTCTTAGCGGCGAAATCAATTTGGTTTAGAGCTACCACCATTGGAACGTCTAGCTCGAGCAGTTGCAGGGTTAAATAAAGGTTTCTTTCAAGGAATGCTGCGTCGATAATGTTTATTATTACGTCAGGTTTCTCTATAGCAATGTATTCCCTTGCAACTATTTCTTCTATCGTGAATGTTGATAACGAGTAGATCCCTGGAAGATCTAGCACCTTTATATCCTTGTCTTTAAAGCGAAGTTTTCCTTCAGCCCTCTCTACTGTTTTTCCAGGCCAGTTCCCCACTATTTGGTTTAAACCTGTTAACTGGTTAAATATGACAGACTTACCTACGTTTGCGTTTCCAGCCAAGGCGAAAGTAAGGGTTTGCCTTGTTTCCATTAGTTTGCCTCTTTAACTTTTTTGATGAAAACTTTCGTGGCAACTCCATAGCCTAGTGCAAGGGAGACTCCTCTCACCTTTATTTCGATGGGCCCGTGGAACGGGGCATTCCTTACAATTTTTACCTTGGTTCCCGGTGTTAAGCCCATTTCGGACAGCCTCCTTATTAGCCCCCTTCCACCCACTATGAAGGTTACTTTTCCCTCTTCACCTGTGTCTAGGTCAGCTATCGTTGATGTTTCTTCTATCCTGCCTTTCAAGCTGTCTATTGCATTATAAAACTTTTGAAGGGAATGATTGTCTAACCCGTGTCTTTCCCTCCAATGTTTCTTCCAATTGATAACTTTTCCTTCAAGAAATCGCGTTATCCTTCCAATTAATCCAATTTGATGCATTTTTTCATGAACATACTTTTGCTGGTGTTCTTTCACTATTTTAATTCCTTTCTGAGTGATCTTAAATGCTCCGTCTCGTTGGGCGAGGTATCCGTCCTTAACTCCTTTCTCCATTATTTCATTAACTTCGCTTGCTGGTAATTTGAGTTCTTTTGAAATTTTTTCTGCCGTAGGTTTTTCCTTCTTAGCTTCAATACTTTTAACTGTTTCAAGTACCTCAATCATTTTGTTTTGTGATGGCATTTTTCAGTCTCTTCACAATTTTTTCACGTGAATTATGGATGCAAGCCTTATGCTTAACGCCACCTTATTCCCGTTTGCTTCAATGAGTATAGGTCCGTCTAACGGTGTTTTTTCCATTAATCTAACTTTAACACCTGGATAAAGCCCCTGTTTCGAAAAGTAGTTGAGTATCTCTCTTTCTTCTTCTATTATTCTGGTTATTACAGCTTTATCGTTTGTTTTCAGCTTACACAGTGACACTGTTTCTTCCTTCCTTATCCTATCGTCATGGGTTGGAATAGGGTTCCCGTGCGGGCATGTTTTAGGATTTCTTAGGGCTTTTTCAAGGTAATTTGTCATTTCATTTGTGAAACAATGTTCAAGCCTGCAAGCAGCCTCATGTGAACAGCTCCAATCCATTTTTAAGAAGTCTGTGATGAGTCTTTCACATAATCTATGTTTCCTAATTACTTTTATTGCGATGTTTCTTCCCTTATCAGTTAATTTTACCCCTTTATAGGGTTCCCACATCACATATCCCTTTTTCTTGAGGGATTCCAAGGTGTTAGAAACTGTTCCAGGTGAAACGTTAAGCGACCTCACTATTTCACTTGTTCTAGCCACTCCATTTTTTTCTTGAAGCCTGAAAATGCTTTCAAGGTATTCCTCAATTGCAGGAGAAACGCTTTGCCGGCTCATGGATACACCTTTTTTACGATCAAAAAAAATTTTGCGATTAATAACAAATAAATTTTTTCTAAGCAAAATTTTTGTTTTTGATTTTTATTTTTGACCCCTGCTTCTTCCAACAGAGTGAAGCTTAAGCGTTGAAGAGGTAGTTGTTTTGCAGATGAATGCTAAGCCGTTAAGAGCCTTTTCCACCTTTTATTAAAAAAACATTAATAGTTCCTTTTTTTGTGAAAAAAATAGATTAAAAGAAAAAAAATGTTTTTTTAATAATTTTATAGGTCTTCTAGCATCTTTTTTTAAAAGGATAAGAGCTGAGTTTAAGTGTTATTCCAGGTAGCATTCTTACATGACACCAAGATACTTCAGTTGATTGTGTTACAAATTCTCTGAAGCCTACCTGTCCATGAAAAACGAAAACCTTAAATACTAAATAGAGTTATTTCCCTTTAAATGAAAACTTGATGAAGGGATTTATATGAGCGAACTTCCGTTGGCTCCTCTGGATAAGATAATGAGAGATGCAGGTGCAGTCAGAGTATCAGGTGACGCAAGAAAACAACTAGCAATACAGGTTGAGGAATACATTAGATCCATTGCAAAGAAAGCAACTGAAATGGCTAAGCACGCCCAAAGGAAAACAGTGACAGCAAGAGACATTAGGCTTGCTTTAGAGAAAATA
>JAOZGF010000111.1 GCA_027491845.1 Thermoproteota archaeon
CTTTCAAGTCCTTAAAGCGTCTTCTTAAGGCAGAACAAAGGAATTCAGCCATTTCCCTCGTATTCACAAATATAAGGGTGGAAACACTTCCTTCAACCAATTCCCTAATCATGTTAAGCCAAACACCCGACATTCTCCCTCTAAAAACGCCAGAGCCCAATTCATCCTTTGAAACACACTTAACCCTAACGTTCATCTTCCTTTTCTTCTCAGCTTCAACGACCACTACTTTCCCATCACCGCCAACCAATACCTTGGAGGCCTTAAAAGGATTGGAAAGGGTTGCTGAAAGACCTATCAACTGAAAAGTGGAATTCAAAATTTTTCTAAGCCTCTGCAGCGACAAAGACAGTTGAACCCCCCTTTTACTCTCAATTAACTCATGCACCTCATCAACAATAACCCACTTCAATCCCTTAAGATACCTCCTCAATAACTTACCTACCAGCAGTATTTGAAATGTCTCAGGGGTTGTCACCAATATTTCAGGAGGACTTAAAGCCTGCCTCCGCCTCTCATGCTGAGTTGTGTCCCCATGTCTTAAGTCAACTGACAAACCAAATTCCTCAGCCCAAACTAATAATCTCCTCTTAATATCCCTGTTCAAGGCCCTTAAGGGAGTTATGTAAAGCACTTTAAAACCCAAACCAGAGTTACTGCCCTCATTCCTTTGAATGTGCTCAAACAAAGGCAGCAGCACTGCCTCGGTTTTACCGCTGCCAGTGGGAGCTGTTAAAAGAACATTTCTACCAGTAAAAATATGATTGAAAGCTTTAAGCTGGGGTTCACTAAACCATTTTATCCCCAGCCTCTCCACAAACTTTTTCATCCGAGGTGAAACGTCAATAGGCAACCTAAACACATCCAACCACTAAAACTTAACCCACTCTTCAATGAAACCCCTATACTCTTCATCTCTTAAAATGAATAACTCAAACAAGTTAAAATGTTCAGCAAACTTCCTTGCAATCAAGTGATAACAAGCATCAGTCTTCCCCCTCACAACAACGTTCAAATAAAAATCCTTACAGCTACAATAAAAATCAGGAAAAACAATGTAATCCCTACTCTCACCCGTCACAACCCAAACAACGCGTCCACTGGGCCTGAAAACATACTTCTTAACCTTCCTTGAAAGACAGGCGTCTAATCCCTTCCTAAACCTAAAACCATAAACTTCCTTGAACTTCCAGGAAATCTCCTTAGTCAAAGCCCCTGTCCTCTTCAAGTCATCAAAAAGGGACTCAAGACCCCTCTTCTCCTTCAAAGCCCTAGGAAGCCCTGTGCTAAAGGGGCCCTTACTCAATCCCTTACTCAATAGGCCTCACCAAAAAAGCCCTAAAACCTGAAAAAAACCTCTTCAACCTGAAAAAGTCTTCCTTACTCAACAAAACATCGTTATTAGGTAAAACCTCAAACCTAACGTTTCGTAAAGGGTTCTTCTCAACATGTTTGAAACAAGCCATCGCATCTTCATCAGCAAAGTCGTCAGGCGGGTTTTTACCCACGTAAATCCACTTAAGCTTCCTAGTCCCCCCATCATCAACATAACTCCACCTATACCAATAAGTCCTAAAGTAAACGTATTTCTTTCCCTTAGAAAAAACAACATGCCTTTTCCTCAAATAAAGATTTGCACCTTTCCTTCTCAACTTCTCATTACAAGTTTCCACTGCAGACGAAAACTCTTTAAGCAACATGTCCAAGGCTTTCTTACCTTCAACAACCAATACAAGCTCCAAAGCCCTCACCAAGTTTTGTATAATATTCATGTCGACACAACAACATTATACAAAACAAGAAATTAAAAAGCTTAACGTCCCTAACTAAAAAAGGTAAGGTTAAATGAGAACTGACATAGCAATAATAGGGTCGGGGCCTGCGGGACTATTCGCAGCATACGAACTAGTCAAGAACACAAACTACAAAATAACAATAATAGAGTGCGGGAAAGAACCTCTGAAAAGGAAATGTCTCACGGAAGAAACGGCTGTATGCCAAAAATGCAGCCCATGCAACGTGCTTTGCGGGGTAGGAGGGGCTGGAATACTCTCAGCTGGAAGACTAAACCTAAGGCCGGACATAGGGGGAAACCTGGAAGAATTTGTGTCGAAAAAAGAAGCCAACGAACTCGTAACCTACATAGACTCTATTTTCCTTGGGTTCGGCGCACCTAAACACGTCTACGGTGAAAACGAGGAAAACATTGAGTTAAAAAGGAAGGCGGCGTCAGCAGGGGTTAAATTCATCCCAATCAAGCAAAGATTCATAGGCACAAATAAATCGCCCAAACTAGTAGATAACTTCATGAAACACTTGCAAAGGAAAGGAGTTAACTTCCTGCTAGGCAGAAAAGCTGAAACCATAAAAAAAGAAGGAAACCTGTTTAAGGTTAAAGTCAGCAAGGAAACAATAACCTCAAAATACTTAATTGTCTGCCCAGGAAGATATGGGGCAAACTGGCTTGCCAAACAAGCAAAAAAACTGGGGCTGCCGGTTAAATACGCTCCAATAGACGTTGGAGTAAGGGTTGAAGTACCTTCAATAATCCTAGAAGAAATAATAAAAGTAAACATAGACCCAAAATTCCATATCTACACGAAAACATACGATGACTTCACAAGAACCTTCTGCGTCAACCACAAAGGCTTCGTCGTAAAAGAAGTTTATGAAGACCTGGTACTTGTAAACGGGCACGCCTACACAGACAAAACATCAAACACCACAAACTTCGCCTTTCTAGTTAGAATAACACTGACAGAACCAACAGAAAACACAACAGATTATGGAAGAAAAATAGCCAAGGTAGCAAACATACTTGGAGGAGGAAAACCAATACTGCAAAAAATGGGAGACCTAGAAAGAGGAAGGAGGTCAACATGGAAAAGAATAAAAGAGGCAACTACAAAACCAACCTTACTTGACGTAACTCCAGGAGACTTGGCAATGATACTGCCGCACAGAATACTGACAGACATAATGGAAGGCCTAGAAAAGCTAAGCAAAGTTATACCTGGAGTAACGGAGGACTCAACGCTTCTCTACGCCCCAGAAATAAAATTTTCGGCGAACAGAATAATAACGGACAAAAACCTTGAAACACCCATAGAAAACCTGTTCGTAGCTGGAGATGGAGCAGGAGTTTCAAGGGGAATCGTTATCGCTGCAGCGACAGGAATAATAGCTGCAAGAGGGATCATTAAAAAAGCTGAACAACAAAGAAACAATCCCTTAAATTCAAGCCCTTAAAACATCAAGGAAACAAGAAAGTTTCAATTTTTCAGATTTCACTCCCCACATCCTTCCATTAGTTTTTTTCAGCTAGAAGACACGTTAAACCTAACAGTCTTACCAACAGCTTCCCCATATTAATTCTTTCCTTCTAAGCATAAAACCGCTGCAGCATCCTTCAGTCCTGTTGTGACCATAAACTAACTTGGCAATCGTTAAATTTTTCACAGTTTTTAATCCATGTCTCCACGCAGTAAATGTGCCCGCTAATTCTCACATCAACAACCAATTCATTAGGCTCATTGTAAACTCTTTTTAAGTCAAATGAAATATTGCATGTCCCTATGAAATAAAGCGACATGGACTTTAAACTCAAGACTTCCACAAAATCCTTCCCCTTCACATTAAAACCATTTCCCTCAAGCAAGTAACTAGTTCAACCGTCAGCCTATCCTCCAATCAACCTGCACACTCACATCCAGATTTTAAGTAGCCCTCACTCAAAAGAAAAATTTTAAATATTGGATGATTCATCCAATACATCGTTTTCACACTTCAGGTGCAGAATATGAGGAGCAACGTTTCTAAAGCCTTAACAACAGCCTTACTGGTAAGCGTGCTTTGCATATCCCTATACAGCTTATTCTTTACAAAATCAACAGTATCAGACCTACAAACATACCTTAACGACTTAAACTATAAAGTTGAAAGTCTGGCCTCAATGCTAAAACCTCAAAAGTATTCTTTCCCCCTAACAATCACAGACATGGTTGGCAGGGAAGTTCACCTACCCAGGGAACCTGAGAGAATAGTTTCAATGGCTCCCTCCGTCACAGAAACACTGTTTGCCCTAAACTTAAAGGACAAGATCGTAGGTGTAACTGAGTATTGCAACTACCCTGAAAAGGTTAACGAACTAAAGAGAAAAGGTGAGATAGAAGTAATAGGTGGATTTACCAATCCATCAATAGAGAAAATCATTGAGCTTGAACCTGACCTAGTTATAGCGGTTAATCTCCAAGAAAGAATTGCCATGCAGCTTGAATCACTTGGATTAACAGTCTTAACCGTTAAAAGTGAAAGCTTAAGGGACATATATACCGCGATCTCCTTAATCGGAAAAGCTACTGGGAAGCAAGAGAATGCTGCAGAACTCAACAGAAAACTGCAAACACAGATCAAATCAACTTGGGAGAAAATTAGGGACATTGAAGAAAAAGCAAAGGTTTTACACATTGCATGGTTGGAGCCGTTGTATGTAGCTGGAGGAAAAAGCTATGTAAACGATCTCATTTCAATGGCAGGAGGAATAAACGTGTTCCAAGCAGTTTAAGAGGGATGGCCTGTTGTCACCCCTGAAAAAATCATAGAAAAACAGCCTGACGTCATAATCTTAAGCGGGCATGCTTACCCTGGGAAAACATCTCACGAAGCAATTGAATACATCAAATCTCTGCCGGGATGGGGTCAGATCAAGGCAGTTAAGGAGAACAAAATATTTACTTTAACGGATAAGGCTGAAGACGCCTTAGTGAGGCCTGGGCCAAGGGTGGCGGAGGCCATAGAGCTCCTAGCCAAAATACTTTACCCAGAGAAATTTGGCATAACATCTTTACCTCAAATAATCCCCGAAACAAACATAACCTTACTTGTTAAAGCCTCTCACTAGAAAGAGGTTTCTGCCAGTGTTTACCTCAATAAAATCTGAAAACAATGGAAACATGGGTTTATTAACCACAGTT
>JAOZGF010000131.1 GCA_027491845.1 Thermoproteota archaeon
AAATCAGGATGGACCCGACGACCATGCCAACCACGACGTAGAGGACGAGTTCAAACAGCAATTCAAGGCTCCATCCCTTCACAATGAGCTGAGAACCAGAAATTATGACAGGGAAAAGCAAAAGTGAAATGGCAACCAAAACAATTTTTTCCCAGAAAGTTTTCTTCATGTTCCTTAAAAAGTTTTCAATCGCCCCGGAGGAAAACCATACAACTAAACCAAGAATAACCAGCCAAACAGTCCTCTGAACTGTTTCAGCGAAGACGACAAGTAACGACTTCATGGGAGCCATTAAAACATACCTGTACCCTTCAACGGCAGCTAGAAACATCAAAACAGCCCCTGAAATAAAGCCAAAAATCTCAAGTTTACCTATAAGAGTCTTCCTAATGCTTCCGCCTGAAACTTTCAAGCCGAAACCCTTAACAATCAAAGTTAAACCAATTATGGTGAGAAAACTAGTCCAGAAATATTGAAGCTGACCTACAATGTAAAGAGAAGCCCCAATAATCATTAAGATGCCTGGCAAACCAAGAATAAGCCTGGCATTGGAGGGATCATTAATGAACTCCCTCAAATATCTGAGCAAGATAATGTAGGTTGTCTCTATTTCCTTGCTTTGTTGCACTATAACCCTTTTAAGCGACACAACAGGAACTAAAGACTGGATAACAGGCAAGAGGAACTCGTCGTCAGCACCGTCTGAAACCAAGATGGCCTCGGAGGCAGGAAAAGAACTAAGGACTTCCTTAAGCTCCCTCCTGATTTCCTCGTCAGCCTTAATACCCCTCTTCTCATGGCCTGTCAGAGTAGCTATCTCAACCTCAACATCTTTCCTTGAAGAACTAATTTCCCTGTACGCTTTAACCGCTGCAAAGATGGCGTTCGCATCGCTTTCTTCAGGGTCCCTTAAGACAAGCTGCAACGCCGCATCCTTATTAGCTTCTTCACCGATTATAGGGCCCTTCCTACCAATTTTCCTGCCAATATCATTGTCCCTATCCACACATAAAACCAATAACTTTTCCATGTTTCCCTCCAACGATGTAATCATAAATATCCTTCTTTTAAAAGTAAGGAGTATTCCTCAAATGAAAGTTTTCCTTTTTCCTTTAATTTTTTTCTGGCCTCAGCGAGAACCCTGTCAAGAACTTCTTTTTCCCTTTCAGCCTCCATCTTCCTCTGCAAACTCAACGCTTTCGCCTTGATAACCCTAATTTTCTCCGTTACCTCCATTATGGCTTGTTGTTCCTCCCTTAAAAACTTCTTTTCCTCATCTATTTCCCTGTCTAACCCGTTCAATTCCTCCTTTAACCTCAATATACGCCCACTCAATTCCTTAATCTCACAGTTACACCGGGTAATTTCCTCCTTTTTCTCCTTAATCTTCCTATTTAACACATCTATGTTGTTCTTCCACTTACCCGTGACAGCATATGCCTCTATCATTTGCTTTTTCAAGACAGAGAAGGCCATTGATTTACTTAACCTGTTTCCTAACTCCATTATCCTGTTAAACTCCCTCCTCTCATCATCCAACTCTAAACAGGATGTCTGAATTCTCCATTCAATAGAACTAATTTTCCTCTTTATATCCTCTACATGCCCGATCCCTTGACCCGTTAGTTCCTTCACTTTACATTTCAGCGTCCTCGCCTTCTCAAGTTCCTCTTTCATCTTCTTAACAGAATAATTTCTCTCCTCCCTAAGGATCGATATTTCACTTATAAGGTTGTTCTTCTTTTCTTTTAAGCCTTTTAACTCGTCAAATAAAGCTGAAAGATCTCTCCTGACCTTCCTTTTACGCTGGATTAACTCAACAACATTTCTACGGTGTTCTTCCCTCTTCTTCTTCCACTCCTTCAGTTTTTCCTTCAACAGAGACATTTGACGCATCAAATGTTCAAGCTCATTCATGAAGTACATGCCACCGCACGTTACCTGGAAGGCTTAAGCAATATTATGTCCTTAACAGAATTCACCAAGTTATACGGCAACGTAACCTTTTTTCCCTCCGAAGTTTCAACTTCCAACTCAACAATCCTCTCTTGAACAGTGTCTAGAATTATGTCGTCAACAACCCCAACATAAACCCCGGTTGAAGTATATACTTCCTTGTCATACAATGACGAAGCCTTAATCGGCAAATTCTTCACCGCCAACCCACAAACGTTTTTTTATTCAATAAAGCATTAACCACTTTAAATAAGTTACCTTCAACCCACCCTAACAAACACATGAACCCTACAAATTTTTCCTGCTGATTCAAGGAATCCTGTTATGAAAATTTGTGAATCTCCTCTACAGCAGTAAACTCTTTTCTTTCTGAAACATGTCTCGTTAGACGTTCAATGTCTTAGTTTAGAATTCCAGGAAAGTTTACGGTATGAATCGTAGTAGTATTGTTGTTGCCAGGGTTACAACTATGGCTATCAAGCTTGATGCAAGGAATTTTTCCAGTGTGTCTATCCTCTTGTTAATGCTCTTTGACAGGTCATCTATCCTCTTATTAATGCTTTCAGCAACATCATCTATCCTCTTGTTTACGTCGTCTATTCTCTTGTTTATTTTTTCTTCGTGTTCCCTTAGTTTTTTGTCTAGGTGTTCCTTTGTTGTTACGTCCCTTAGGATTGCGTTTATTATGGCTAGCCTTACGTCTGGCTCACTAACTATTAGTTCGCTAAGTTCTTTCAGGGCCCTCCTATCCTTCTTGAACGCCTCAACGACCTCAGAAGCAGTAACCAACTTCTCTTCTCTCCTTTCTCTCCCTTCTCTCCCTTCTTTCCTCCCCCTTGTTTTAAGGGGCCTGTTTTTTAGCCACTAAATTAGTGGTTTTTTGTTACTTAAAAATTATCCTTGCTAGCATCACCAAATCATTTCTCTCTCCCTCTTTTGGTCATAATTGCATCCTATCCCTGGCATTCGTCACTAGTTCACGGGTTGCTCTTTCCTTGTATTTGTCCTTTTTTTGCTGCGTCTTTTTTTGTTTTGTTTCAGGCCTGTCTTCGTCTTCGCTTTTTCTTTCAATTATAAATCTTATAAAGGATATTAGCACTGCTGCTGACAAGCAGTAGTATGCGTATATTGCGAGTTTCTCGGCTAGAGCTTGGCTGCCAGGGCTTCTAAGTATCAGGAGGAATATGCAGACGCCTATCAATATTTCGAAGTAAATTATTAGCTTAACCTCAGGTTTCCTCCACATTCCCTTTTCACTTCCCTGTTTTTCCTTATGAAAGCCTAAAGGGGGATGGAAAGGCGGGTAGGATTTGTTTAATTTAAAGATGACTATCACTTTTAATTCCCTTTAATGAAACCTTAAGCTGGATGACTAAGTGAACCGTAAAAAACAAAAATTTATTACAGATTAATTTTTTGAGGGGCAAGGAAGGAATAAGGGGCGTGGACGCACCCTACCCTTGTACCCTACCCTTGTCTTAGATAATTAAGTTGTTTCGCCTTGTCCAGTATTAGTTTTACTTCTTCCTCCACGGTTAACCTGTGTGTTTCAAGTGTCAGCTCTGGTTTTTCAGGTTCTTCATAGGCTCCATTGTAGCCTGTTAAGTTTCTTATTTCCCCCCTAATGGCCTTGGCGTACAGTCCCTTCGGATCCCTTTTAATCCTTATTTCTAGGGGGCATTTTAAGTAGACCTCGATGAATTTCCCGATTGTTTCCCTTGCTTGCTCCCTAACCCTCCTGTACGGGGAGATCAGTGAGACTATTGTCACTATCCCGTTCCTGGAGAGGAGCTCTGCCATACGTATCACCACCCTGTTGTGCATTTCCCTTTCCTCCCTGCTGTACCCGAGGCCCGGGTAAAAAGTTTTCCTTATCTCGTCCCCGTCCAGTATTTCCACCTTGTAACCTTTTTCCAAGAGTTTCTCCTTTAACTTGTTCGCTAGAACAGTTTTCCCCGCGCCACTTGGACCTGTAAGCCATACAACGAACATCTAGACAACCAACACCTACCCTAAGACATGGATTCCAAGGAAGAACGTCA
>JAOZGF010000141.1 GCA_027491845.1 Thermoproteota archaeon
AGGTTATTTCAGGAATTCACTTATCCTCTTTAGGCCCTTCCTAAGGTTTTCAATGGACGTTGCAAATGAAATCCTAATGAATCCCTCACCGTATTCGCCGAAGTCCGTGCCGGCGAGCAACGCCACATGTTTTTCTTCAAGCAACCTATTGGAAAACTCTAGAGAGCTCATGCCTGTCTCCTTTATGTTTGGGAAAATGTAGAAGGTTGCAGGTGGCTTGACACTTGAGATCTTCTCTATTTCCTCTATTTCAGAATAGACAACATCTCTCCTTTCCTCATATTTTTTAACCATCTCTGAGACAGCTTCCTGCGGTCCGTTCAATGCTTCAACGCCCGCGATTTGACAGAAGGAAACAGGACATGAAGTAGTGTTTATCTGGATCTTGGTTATTGCCTCAGCGATTTCAACTCTTGAAACACTGTATCCAAGCCTCCAGCCCGTCATGGCGTAGGTTTTAGAGAAGCCATTTATCAATATAATGTTCTCCTTCACCTCATCCTTGTAAAGGAAGCTGTAATGTTTGTTTCCCCTGAAAACTATTTTGTCATATATTTCGTCAGCGAGCAGGTAAATGTTGTTTTCAAGGCAAAGTGAAGACATTCTTTCGACATCGCTCCTTGTTAATAGGGAGCCTGTCGGGTTATTAGGGTTATTTACGATAACCATCCTTGTTTTGCCAGTTATTCTTTCCTCAATGTCTTCAGGCAATAACCTAAACTCGTTTTCTTCTTTCAAGGGAACAGGGACAGGTTTTCCACCTATGAAATTCACTATTGACTCATAGATTGGATAGGTTGGGTTCGGGATTATGACTTCATCCCCAGGGTTAACCAATGAAATTATTGCTGAGAAAATAGCTTGTTTAGCCCCTGCAGTGACAACAACTTCCTCAGGGGCAACGTCAACCTTGTTTTCCCTTGAAACCTTCTCAGCAATTGCCTTCCTTAACTCCATTATCCCGCTTGAAGGAGTGTAATGGGTTTTACCTTGTTTCATCGCCTCAATCGCGTTTTCCTTGATGTTTTCAGGAGTGTCGAAGTCAGGTTCACCTATCTTGAGGTGAACGACAACGTATCCCTGCGCCTCCAGTTCCTTGGCCTTGGCAAGTACTTCGAAAGCTTTTTCCGTGCCGATTCTGCCCATCCTTTCAGCTAACTCAACCTTCAAAACACACCAACCATTCCTTCGTTTGAAGTCTAGATTCCAAGCCAACCTTTAAAAAAGTAACTTATTTTCTTCAGTGCACTGCCTACCTTGTAAGGAACGAGCCTGCGAAGTCCTCCTTTAAAACGCTTAGGACAATACTCGTAGTAGTGCTTTTAACATGTTCTATTGATAGTAGTCTCCTGATGAACTTGTTCAGTTCATTCTGGTCCCTGAACCTTGCCAGGACGCTTATGTCGTAGTCGCCTGTTATCATGTAAGCTAACAAAACATTGCTAAGGCTTGAAACAGCTTTTTCAACTTCTTCATAGTGTTTACCGCTTACCTTTATCATTATGAGGGCTGTTAACTCGTAACCAAGCTTCTTAGGGTCAATGACAGGTATAAATCCCTTTATAACACCTTTCTTCTTCAGTTTCTTCAATCTGTTGTGTACTGTGCCAACTGAAATATTTAGTTTCTTGGATATTTCCCTATAGCTCGCCCTACCATCCTCCTGCAGGAAACTCAGGATCTTTAAGTCTAACTCGTCAGGATACATATCTGCAACGCACCGTTCCCTAATAATGTTCAAATAACTAACAATTTTTTTATTTAAATGTTTAGTAAATAAAGTTTTACTTTTCATTTTAGATTAAAATTTTTCGCATGTTCATGAAGAAAGGTGATCCAGTAATTAAGACACTTCAAACTCTTTCGTTAAGTTGAAAAGCTGTTTTTATAAGGCGAAATCTAAGATTAACTAAAGCCGTTTAGGCAAAAATTTTATAAAGGTTTTCGCTGACTCATGTTAAGTTATGACCAAACAGTTTCACCTTCAAGGCAGGAAGATCACGTGGGTTACTGTTGCAATAATGGTTTTCTTAGTGTTCCTTTCAGGTTGCATGAGCGGAAAAGAGAAGACAGAGCCTGAGGGGAACCCTATCTTGGAAATTGAACTCAGGGACCTGGAGGGAAATGTGCACAGGCTTTCTGAGTTTAAAGGCAAAATCGTTGTTGTGGATTTCTGGGCGACATGGTGTAGACCATGCATCTTGGAAATAAGAGAACTTAAGAAGTTGCAGGAGTCATATAATAAGGATGACGTGGAATTTGTTTCCGTCGACCTTCAAGAAGACGTGGAAACAGTAAAGGAATTTGTGGAGGAAATGAAAATAGGTTTCCTGGTTTTAATCGACACCAACGGAGAACTTGCA
>JAOZGF010000142.1 GCA_027491845.1 Thermoproteota archaeon
ATGCAGTCTCTTCTCAGTCAATTGTTTAGCGGAGAAACACATTATTTAAGGGAAGAAAACGTTCTCTTTCCTTTTTTGGAAAAACACGGGATTAAAGAACCACCAGCTATTATGTGGATTGAACACAACAGAATTAGAGAGAAAAAGAAGGATTTTCAAACGCTAATTGAAAATTATGGCAAAATGGATCCAGAAGAATTCAAGAAAGAATTAAAAGGCATTTCCTTTTCACTTAACAACCTTTTCCAAAGCCATTTCTTTAAAGAGAACAACATACTCTTCCCTTCTTCCTTGAAGGTTATTTCGGAAGAGGAATGGATAAGCATTAAGCAGGGTTTTAACGAAATCGGGTATTGTCCTTTCACCCCGCTTGACCTCATTAAGGAGAAAGTAAAAGAAAAACTTGAAAAACCTAAAGTTGGGTTAATTCCCTCATCTCAAGGGGTAGTAGAGTTTGAAACGGGTTCTCTTTCTCCCAAGGAGATTGAAGGGATTCTTAATACGTTGCCCTTTGACATAACCTTCGTGGATAAAAATGACAGGGTTAAATATTTTAATAAAGGTGAGGAAAGAATTTTTATCCGCACTAAAGCCATAATTGGAAGGAAAGTTCAACTGTGTCATCCGCAGAAGAGCATTCACGTGGTAAACGAGATTCTAAAGGCATTTAAGGAAGGAGAAAGAGACGTTGCAGAGTTCTGGATTCAGATGAACAATCGCTTAATCCATATAAGGTATTTCGCTGTGCGGGATGAAAAGGGGAATTATCAGGGTACATTGGAGGTAACCCAGGACATAACGGATTTAAAGAAAATTGAAGGTGAAAAAAGGCTTCTGGATTGGAAGAAATGATTTTTTAGTCTAACTTTGGCCTGAATCAACATGTCAATTAAAAAGAAATTAAAGAGGAAAAATAAATCAATAGGAGAGAGCCTTCCATTTTACCTCGGGCTTTTTGAGCCTTCTTCTTTTCATGGCTTCTTTAACTCTCCTTTGAGCAATCTCCAAGGCTATGTCCCTTGGAGTCTTATTCTCCTCCTTCGATTTCTCCAGTAAAAGCTTCACGTTTTCAACAATTTTTTTCTCTATCATTTCAAACATTTTCTGAGGGTTAACACCAAGATATTCAGCGTAGGAAGATATTACACCCCCTGCATTGGCAACAATGTCAGGAATAACAAGTACATCCCTCTTAAAAAGTTCTCTTTCGCTTTCAATAGTAACAGGAATGTTTGCAGCTTCGACAACTATTTTTGCTTTAACATCATTTACATTTCTTTCGTTGATAACGTTGGGAATTGATGCTGGAACTAGTATGTCGACTGGAAGTTCGAAAAGTTCCTTGTGAGCCATAACTTGCCCATCTTCATATTTAGTTACTGTCCCTGTTTTTGTTTTTGTCTTCTTGAGTTTCTCATAGTCTAGCCCGTCAGGATTATATATGCATCCTTTGCTGTCGCTTACAGCGACAACCTTAGCATTGTGTTCGGTGAGGTATTTAACTACGAAGGAACCAACGTTACCGAATCCATCTACAGCAACTTTTGCACTGGTTAAATCGATTTTTGCATGTTTAACTGCAATTTTAATCGCTTGAAAAACTCCATAACCTGTTGAACCATACTCGTGGGGGATTCCGCATTTTTCTCCAGGTTTAACGCACATGTCCGCGGGTTTTCCTGTGCATGATTTCAATGAACCGTTTGCAATGGCGTAAGCGGCCATTTCTTCCTCGCCTGTGTTCATGTCAGGCGCTGCAATGTACTGACTTGGTGAAAGCGGCCTCAGTGCGATTGCAAAGGCTTTTATTAACTCTATCTTTTCTTTCTTTGAAATTTTCTTTGGATCAGCTATTATGCCTGACTTTGCACCTCCAAATGGAAGTTTTGCCAGGGCACATTTCCATGTCATTGTTCTAGCGAGCTTAAATACTTCTTCTACGTTTACTGTGGCGGTCATCCTGATCCCACCTTTACCTGGACCTAAAGCAGTGTTGTCGATTACCAAGATTCCCT
>JAOZGF010000145.1 GCA_027491845.1 Thermoproteota archaeon
AACTCTCTTTATTTCCTCTGTAATATCTAAAACCTCTAATTTATTTTTCGTTTCCACCCTTATTTTTTCTTCAAACACGTTCATGAATAAAATTCACCTTTCTTAACCAATTATTTTTGCAAGTTAGAGCCAATGTCTTTCCCTTCAATGGATCAAATGGGTTATTGTTTCTCGATCTGGTAAAAAAGTTAAAGGGTACGTGAGCTAATTGTCGCCCTCACTACTTCATTAACTCCTTCATAACAAAGAGTGTTGGCGCAGTCCCTGTTAATTAATTTCTCTTAAATGATTAACCTAATTAAACCTAAGATGCAGATTATTCATGCACAAACTTCTTTAGCAGTTCTTTTTTTAACTAAACAAGGAACGTATTGGAGTTAATTTACATGAGGAAAGTTTTTTTTCTCGTTCTTCCCGTGATTCTAATTTTTTTAATGGTTCTATTCGCCATAATCTCTTCTAAAACAGCAAATTCAAGGGTTGTTGAAAATCCGGGGGGAATTGAAGAATTCTATAATATCAGTGAAATAAAGAACATGGGTTTAGAGGACTTAGAGTGGAGAGAGCTTAAAGAAGAAGTGAGGGGTAATTTGCTGATAGTTGAGGGAGAATGGTGCAGTGGGTTGTTTCCCACCTATGACTCAAAAGGAGGCAGGGTGACCATAAAGTTACATCATAGAGCCATCCTTTTTTACCCATTAAGCCCTGTGGAGGGAAAGGGACTTGTTTTAGCTAAACATACAGAGGGCAATTTGAAGAGTAAAAAGAGCGTAAAGTATGCTAGAATGGCTGCTTACTTCAAAATACCCATTTTAATCCATGGAGAAAAAAGCTTGGACTGGGAGGCTCTGGGGTGGTCAGGGAGAAACGAAATGCTTCAATTAACATTCTTTGCATTAATGAAAAACAATAGAGAGGAGGTCAAAGACCTGGTAACAGGAAATTTCGCCCTAGCTCTAGCGAAAACAAACAGCATGGCTATAACGCTTCTACAAAGACTTTGTGAACGGCAGGGAAATGAAATAAAAGATGTTGCGTTAATGGGCGGATCAAAGGAAGGATATGCTACATGGCTTGCCTCAACAATGGATGAAAGGATAACGGTCGCCGGCCCAGGAGGCTTCCAGTTTGAAGACATGGTTTACGGAATAACTAAGATGGAGGAAGACTGGGGATGTGAAAACATGTTTCTGCCGGAGGGGAAACTTCAACCTCGTGACCTAATTCCCTTTAGGGATTGGATGGAGGAAACAGAGGCGGGCAGGGAAGTCTATAACGCCTTGTCCATTGCAAACCTCAAAGACGAGCTTAAACCAATGTTCTTCATAATATCTGGAGATGTGGGGGCATATGGGCTTCATGATGGAAGAAATTATCCTATAGGCGTTGAAACACCGTTTTTGGAGGAATTCAAAGAAAAACCCTGGAGATACATACGTTACATGAACCGGTCAGACGCCATTGTTAAGGGGCCCCATAAGGAGGCGAGCGTCCTCACAACCTTATTGGAAGGCGTGGAAGAAACTATAGGCAAGTGGCCGAAGGTGGAGGAAGTAATCTCAACAACCAATGGAGACTACTTTAAGGTTAAAGCAAGGGTTACAGGGGAAAATACAGGCGTTTACTTGGTTTGGAGCCATTCAAACGACACTGAATGGAACGACCCGGACAATGCGCCTTGGAGAAAGATTGGGATGCATAAAGTGGAGGACTTCTATGAGTCACATTGGCTGTTGCGGCCTGAAAACTGCGAGGTGGGTTTCTATGTGGAGGTTGAAAGAACCTTCAAAGTAGTGGGGCGGGAAATCCATCAATACGATTGCTCTCCAGTCAAGTTTCTATATCCCCTGCCTCCTAAAGAATGTATTTCTTAGAACTTACAGCTTAGCTTAATCAAAAAATGAATTGAAAAAACAAAATTTGAGGCTCTAAAGAGAAATTTTAAGGGAAGATTTCTTTAATTAAGGACCTAACAACTTGTTTTGAAAAATGAACGCATAACCTGGCGTTTTTCTCCGTTGACAGGTAAGGAAAGTAATAAGCTTTTTTCCTTAACCCATAGAGGGCTAGGAGCTTCACTGCTTCTTCCCTCTTTCCCTGGCTTAAAACAGTATTAGCAAGTTTGTCATCCCTTCTCGGAATCGTTTTTATCCCTTTATTTAACAAGAAAATTTCAGCAGCCATTCTTGCAGCAAAGTAGGATGCGCTCACGCTCTTGTCATAACAAGAAGAATCTAGATCTCTTTCAGCCTGCTTAATCAATGCCCTGACCTTCTCCATGCTCACTTTCTCTTACACCTTCGAATGCCCTCTTTATCCATTCCTCGCATTCAGATATTGTTAACGGGTTTAAACCGCTTAACCCTGTTTTTTCCTGGGCCCTCAAAGCTGCTTCAGAAACCTTTGAAATTGTCTGGAGGCTTGCTTCCCTAACAATAACTAGGACGTTGCTTTCGTAAACTGACGAGTTGCTTGAGGGTAGGGCGACGAGCTTAACGAGGTTTGAGCCCAAAATAGATTCAAGTTCTTGTTTAAAGGCTTCCAAGAGGCTTATCCATCTTTTGTTTGCATCAAAAGACACTAAGTATGCGATGTTTTCCAAGCTATCAACCTTCCCCTAAACCATTTTACGCTTAGTTTTTAATTAATCCTGTGTTAAGCCTGTGGATCGTTAGAGTGCTGCTGGATAAGTTGTGTTAAATATTTAAGTTCTATCATAGTATGTCCACTTAATTTTTCTAGTTGTTTTGTCTTGAACTTTGAAGGTTGTGGAGCTAGGCTTCCTCATTATGAAGAGGTACTTGAAGCCTCTAAGGAAGAAATTGTATTTCTTAGCCCTGTAATGCCAAACCCTTGTGTTGGACGTTTGGTTTCTCCTGACAACACATATTATGTCCACTGTTTCAAAGTACTTAGAAAGCCGTTCATATACCTTAAAGCCCACAGGCGTGAACTTCCTTTTAACCCATTGGTCGCCGATGAGCCATCCAATTATTTTTCCAGGCTTCAGTATCCGGTGGCACTCCGCCATAACCTTCTCCAATTCATCGTAGAATCTCTCATCTTCACAGGAAATCTTCCCTATGCAATTTGGGTTGTCATTATATTTTATGTTGTCTGAATAGGGAGAATCAACGAAGATCATGTCAACAGAGTTATCTTCCAACGGTATCTTCCTGGAGTCGTTCTTTATTACATCAGGTCTCGGCGGGTCTATGTCGTAGCAGATACACCTCCTACCTTCTTCCCTGCAGACATCTAGGGTTGTTCCGCTTCCACCCATTGGATCGACAACTAGGTCTCCAGGCTTTGTGTACCTCACCACCAAGTTATATATTATGAATGCCGGAGTGACTCCAGGGTACTTGTTGTCTCCTTTCGGAGAGATGCCGTAGCTTTGAGTTGGGTAATCCCAAAGCGTTGTCGTGAAGATTGGGGGTTTCTTTTCCGTTTTACTTGAAACTTTCCCTTTTCCATCCACATGAAACTTTTTAACGCTGGTCTTCAGGTTTAGTAGTTGCTCCATCTGCTGCAGCACCCCACAATTCAAGCCAGAAAAATAGTTGGGATGATTTCAACCAGAGGTAATTGTTTGTCAACGCTCATAAATAAATTTCACTGGAAAGGTCTGAATACATTGTATTCCCCCGGCCTCAACTGCCGAAATACAAAACCGTTTTCACAGCTCCTTCCACTTAGTTATTTTTATAGCAAGGAACAGGAAGACAATGGCGAAAACTGCGAGAACAAGGAAGGCCTGTGCAGCTGACCCAGGGCTTTTATGTATCATTATGTCCCTTAACCCCTCATGGAAGTAGTAGAGGGGGAGAAGCTTGGCTATCGCCTGTAAATAGGCCGGCATCATTTCGATGGGCCAGAAGGCTCCGGATAAGAACATCATTGGGAAAGCTATTGCATTGCCTGCGCCTGATGCTGCTTCAACATCCCTTATTATCCCACCAAGCACCATGCCCACGCAGGAGAATGCTACTGCACCCGTAAAAATAAGTAGGAGTGCACAGACGTCTAAATGGACGCGTACGTGGAAAACAATCCATCCCAGCCCTATCATTATTGCTGTAAGCATGAAGGCTAAAACAGCTTGTTGCAGTATGTTCCCCATTATCCATGAAGCCTTAGAGAGAGGTGTTGCAGCCAATCTCTTAACTATCCCGTTTCTCCTATACTCTGAAATAGTTGAAGTTGCCCCAATAACTCCGTTTGTCATTATAAATGCAGCGATATATCCCGGGAGATAGTAATCAGCTGCTTTGAGTTTCCTCTCCACTATTGATTTAGATTCAACACTGACAACCTCTTCTGTACCAATTAATCTGTTGTTAAATGCGTTTACGACGCTGTAAATAATCCCCTTTATGACAGGTGCCGCCGTGTCTCCTTCGTCAATTAGGAGCAGCAAATTGTTTTTTCCAGTTTCCAAAGAAGACTTCCATTGATTTAAGGCAATCCAGCCGGTTTTAAGCTCGTTAATCATCGTTTCATTCATATCTTTACTGTATCTCTCAGCTACATACCCAAGTAAACCTGTCGCAACACTTATCTTTGCGGCAATGCTCCTATTTATTGTGCTCCTTTGGAAATCTTTTGGTATAATAAGTATCCTGTAACTGCTGAATGAAGGGTTCTCCTCTACATAGGCAGTTACATTTAAGGTTGGACTTAACTCTGTTATTTCGAAGGCGCCTGTGGAATTTAGCGCATTTATGAATGCCCTAGATAAATCCGTAGGTTCACCGTTCTCAAAATCAAAATTTTGTACGTACAACCTGTACCTTACGCTTTCTGTCCCGCCGAAAACTGTTCCAAAAATAAGAAGGAGCATAACGGGGAAAAGGAAAGAAAAGAACACTCCTGACTTGCTTCTAACCCAGTTCTTCAAGAGTGCCGAAAAAATGGCTAAAATCTGGTTCACACGAGTTCACCTCTCTCGTCAATTCTCCCGCCTACCAAACGCAGGAAAACGTCGTTCATGTTTGGCTCAATTACTTCAACCCTGCATTCCTCGTTAAGATTGTAAAGCTGGAGAACTGCCTTAAGGGCTTCCTGCTTGTTACTGAAAACCCCTACAATTCTTCCTTCCTCCTCATGGCGGAAATTGCGGGTTAAATTGCGCATTAACCTTTCAACTTCAGATCCCCCCTTAACACAGACCTTTACGCCTCCACCATGCGTGTTTATCAGTTCATCAACCTTGTCTATGGCCTTTATCTTTCCATTAACAATTATAGCCGCCCTATCGCTTAATTTCTCCACTTCCTCCATGTAATGTGTGGTTAGGAAAACTGTTTTACCCATTTTTTTAAGTTTCCTAATAACATCCCAACACTCTTTTCTTCCTTGAGGGTCAAGGCCTGTTGTAGGCTCGTCCAAAAACAAGAGTTCAGGATCGTTGACCAGGGCCATACATATTCCGACACGTCTCTTCATTCCGCCTGAGAGCTCCATGAAACGCCTTTTTCTAACGTGCCATAAACCTAGTTCCTCCAGAAGACTTTGTAGGTTAGGCTTCACACCATATATCCTCGCAATTAACTCTACGTTTTCCAGCACAGTGAGGCGTTCAAATGCGTTGAAATCTTGGGGCATCACGCCTATTCTCCTTTTAATCTTTTCCTCCTCTTTCACTACATCAAAACCTAGGACCATCGCCAGTCCGCTTGTAGGCCTCCTTAGGCATTCCAGTATTTCTACTGTCGTTGTTTTTCCCGCTCCATTGGGACCAACAAGGGAAAAAATTTCTCCTTCATAAACGTGGAAGGTTACCTTGTCCACTGCAATAATGTTTCCGTAGTGCTTGGTGAGTTCCTTAACAACAACGGTCTCTGACAAGAAAACACCTCACAGTTAAGAGGGGATCCTGCTTAACCTATTTTAGCAATGACGCTTAGAAACACGACGCCGATCTTCCTTAAGCAGTATGTCTTTATCTTATTTATCTGTACTAATAATTAGCTTTCTCCTTTAAAAAGTAATTCTCAGAGTGGGAGGATGTTTTTGCTTAATATGCATGTTCCCATTAACCCTTCTTTAAGCCCTTTTCTCCTCCAGTTTTTTAATATACGTTAAAGACAGAGTGCTAAGAGGTAGTGCAATGTGTAGAGGCTTGTTGCGTAAGAAGTAGGTGAAGTGCAAATAAGACTGCAAGCGTCATCGGTTAAGGGCAATATTCCCTGTTTTACGGTGCATCTTTTTTCCTCTCTTTTCCTCTCCTTTCCTCATCCTTTAAAGATATTCTACACAGAGATTTTTCTCCGTGTGTTCTTATACTTTTCGACCGCGGCTTCTTTTCCGGGGTAGTGTAGGATTTACCTGAATGAAGGAGTGAATTAAAAAATAAATGAATTGGAGGGCTGTCCAGGCTTTCACCTAAGGGTTCATGTGGGGTAAAGCCTAATGACGTAAAAGAAGCCTGAAGAAGCCGTGTAACTTCCTCCCTTTACTATCTTAATTGAAAAGTCAATCTTCCATTCTCTTTCTTGGGTTAAGGGTAACGCGCCTAGAACGTCAACTTTAAACTTTAAGTTTCTACTTTCCCCTGACTTTAGGCCGTGCAAGACGAATTCGTCCTTGTACATCCTGATGTCAAGGGGCGTGTCAAAGTCGTAAAGAACAACTTCATCTAAGTCGTCTTCTCCTTTGTTCTTTATGGCGAAGGAGTATTCGATGCGGACAATGTTATTTTTTTGATCAACTTCCCTAATGGTAAGTTTAGGGTTACTTAACTCAATGACTTCCTTTGGAGTAGGCAATCCTTGACCTAGGCAACCTACATAGAGCAACAGTGCGAGTAGGGCTGCGAAGACGACTTCTTTCTTCATCTTATACAGGCACAAGTTTTCCTTCATCTAAAACACTTGATTTATGTTTAAAGACTCCCTCTTCATTTGAGGCTTGTTATATTTAAAAATTACGTTTCGTTGTTCCGTTAATTTATGGCTGATATAACGTTTTGGAGGTATGCAGGAACGTGGGGTTTGGGTGGGAGTGAGTGGACGCATACTCGCTGTTGGACGAGGTAGATAATCTTTATCCTTGACTATTTCTTTGATTTCTTTAATTCTAGAACCTTTGATTAAGGTGGTTGAGACGCCATTACTTTCGTTACACTGGCAGTGGGACGTTCTCACGGGAAAATCGATGGGAGCGTCAGGCCCAACTCCTTGTTTTTCAGCGTCAATCTTAACGATTCCATTTCCTTCCCAAAAAATATAAGGGCTGCATCGCTGACGTTAAATTTTTTAATCTTCCGCAGTTTCAGGGTTACAAGATAACTTGGGCATGTTCGGCGCCACAAAGGCTTCCTGCGTCAACTGCCTGTGGATTTTTGTGCTCTAACATCGCTCCATTTTATCTCGTGCATCATCCTGCGAAGTATTTCACCCAGCGTCAAGGTTATAAGGTCCTCCTTTTTTGGTTGTTTAAATGAATGAACAATAACTTTCCATCGGCGGACAATATACCTGCTGTCAGCCGAGGACGCCATAGTTCTCCTTATAGTTCTTCTAACTTTTAACTTTCAAATGACATGTGTACAGGAACGCGGTGGCGACTCAATAACCAGACGACGATCCAACCGAACAAGAGGTTTGAGGCAACGCCTCTACAAGGTGAGCTATTCGTATTGTATGGGGTAGATAGGGTTCGGCAGTGAAAGAACTGAACCCCTCAAAACCGAGAACAATGGGACTCCTAGTCCAGCTTCCCACCATTTGCCCTTCATATTTGAATTATTGGTGGTGCTGATTCTACCCATATCTACCCATATGATTGCTCCAACCATTTGTAATTGAATTATCCACATAGGCAACTCAAGATTTACATAGTACTCTTGGAACGCCTTGCTACAAGTGGTCTAAAGATGCGACGAGAAATAAATGGCCACGTAGATGGCCATAATTAATGTAATCTCCCAAACCATTCTGTACAGGGCATAATTAAACGTGGATTGACTTCCTGTGACCTCTCAGTTCTTTTAATTCTTCCGTGAATTAAAACGCCGATGGCGAAAACAGTGCCGCAATGATAAGCCCTTGCATGAACAGCTTAGGGATAGCCTCAGCCGGTACGATACCCACTAAACATCTAAGGAACAGTCTCGACTTGAGGCAAGAACGCCGTAGCTCCTTAGAACGTAAAAAAGTTAAAAGTTAATATTAGTTGCCAGCCAGACCAGTGAGGCTGCTGAATAACAGGCTAATAGAAGGGAGGCAGGATAACAGTTTTAAAGCCCAATTGTTGTTTTCATGTTACCCTATTCCTCTCTTATCTTATGGGGTGTGGGAAAGAAAGGGGTCAAATTTTAAAATCATTTTACTGTCAAAATTTGCAGGTATCTTCCTAATTTCACTTAACTCCATTTCGTGGGGCTGGTTAGGGCAGTGTCCCCGTGTCCGGGCGTGAAGAATTTAATCCATGAAACTTTTTCAGGCGACGTATGACAGACTGTTAAGGGAGGAAAATCAATTTAAGTTGGCGAGATTTCCGTTTTAGCGTGTCGGTGCTATGGACGTTGTAAGTATCTTTCTATGGCTTTCAGAGCTTGTTTTTTCAAGTTTTCTTCTTTCTGAAGGATCAGAGAGGCTTGCAGGATTCATGGGTAGACGTTTCTTGGGAAGAACTGTTCTAAGCATCGTTACTACAGCCCCTGAAATAGCTATCGTTGCTTACGCGGCTCAAAAGAGTCTTTATGGTGTTAGTTTAGGGTCCGCTGTGGGAAGCAACATCTTAATGATCAGCTTGGGTTTAGCCGTCATGATTCTTGTTGCAACGACAAGGTTGTCAAGGAAACCTGCCTTGTCCATAAACGTTTCAGGTTTTAAGATGGATTTATTTTTCCTGATTTCCTCAGCAATCCTAGGCGTCCTACTTTTTATGGACGGCTACAGCTTCGTTGACGGCGTTACATTGCTCTTTGTTTATGCCGCCTACATTTACTTTTCATATAAAGAAAGAACTTCTGAGGGGGGAGAGGTTGGTTTCCATGAAACCAGGGTTTTGCAAGGTGTTTTCCTCTTTATTGTAGGTGGAATAGGGATATTCATAGGTGCTGGGCCATTTGTACGTTGCATAGAGAGTTTCTCGCACGAGCTAACTGTTCCTTCAGCTGTTGTTGCGGTTGTTTTAAGCCCTATCGCCGGTGAAATGCCCGAGAAAATCTCCATCATGTTGATCGCCCGCAAGGGAGGAAGAGAAGCGGAGATATCCATCGGAAACATATTTGGCTCTAAAATACTTAATAACACGCTTCTCTTATCCATAATGATATTTTGTTCATGTTTGTCATTTGGGTTGGATAAAGTAATTTATTCAACAAATCTGCTTTTTTTCCAGAGTTATTGGGCTGCTGTGCTGACTATTATAGCTTCAACCCTGATGTTTGACCGCAAGTTAACGCTTAGCGATGGTTTAATCCTAACAATCCTCTATGCCGTAAGCGTGGGTTTACAGTTGGCTTTCACCCAGTACTTCTCCTTTAGTTAGCGATTCAGAAGCTAGAAATGTTAACATACATTTCTCCTGCTGAATCTTTCATGGAGGAAGTGTTTTACTTCCCTGAGAGAACAACGGTTTTTAACCTGGGGTTAGGCTGACTGCTGAAAAGGAAATTAGGCCAGCAAAAACTTGCTTTAATTAATTGCTTCGAAACATCGTCTAAATAGTTAGGGCTCGCGGATTTTGAGCGTTAAGGCGTCCGCCAATTCATTGGTTGATGACCCACTTAATGAGGCGTGAAACAATTGTTCTGTGTTCTTAAATCATTAGTCCGAGGCATTAATTGTTTTGGCCGCGTACTCGCAAAGTTCCTGTATTGGGCAGCTCCCGCATCTTGGCTTTATTGCTTTGCATATTTTTCTTCCATGGGATATTAGGAGCAAATGGATTTCTAGATAGTTTTTAGGCGGGTAAAGTTTCTTTAATGATGCCTGTATTTCACTGTACTTCGCATTGTGTTTAGCCAGCCCAATTCTCTTTGAAACCCTTGCAACGTGCGTGTCTACAGGTATAACTTCCCTATTTTTGATGAAAAGAAGCAAGACGTCGGCTGTTTTCTGTCCAACGTGCGGTAGAGACATCAGTTCTTTCCTAGCTTCTTCGGTTTTCTTGTCAAGGACAAGGGAGAGATTGCCGTGATATCTCTCAATTATTTCTTTTGCAAGTTTCTTTATTGCAATTGACTTTGTTATGTGTAGTCCTGCAGGCCTTATTGCTTCTTGAATCTCTGTTAAATCTGCTTTGGCAAGCTTTAAGGGTGAAACACCTATTTTCTCCTCTAGCCTGTCATATGCTGTCATGGAGTTTTTGTCTGAAGTATTTTGGGACAAAACTGTCCCTATCAATAGCTTAAAAGGGTCAACGTATTTCTTGGAAATTTTTAGGGCGATGAACTCGTTAACATTTACCCCGTGCTCCTTTCTCAACAGCCTAATTATCTCGTTTGCTTTTTCTTTATCCATTTTCCCTGTCCCTTTTTTCATTCCTCATGGGTTATTGCGTTTACGGGGCAAACTTCCTCGCATTCTAGGCAGAACTTACAGTCGTTTGTGGTAAAAATGAAAGGGTAAAACTCAAAACAATAAAA
>JAOZGF010000146.1 GCA_027491845.1 Thermoproteota archaeon
ATGCAGGCGAAATCTCCCTTATCCTTTCTCTCCATCGCGTAGTTCCTGATTTCCCTTATTATTTGGGTTGCCGCACGGTGCTGTTCCTCTGTTTCAGCTTCAATCGAGAAGTCTATTATGAGCGTCGGGTTCTCCCTTATTTCTTCAACAATGCTTAACGGTTCCTCTTGCTGGTCTATGAACTCTCCCTTCTGTTGCAGGTGCCATTCAAGGTTCCTGTAAACCTTTTCCTGTGTTTCTTCCTTCTTAACAATCCTCTTAACGATTTCCTCGGCTTCAACTAATATGTTTCTCCTTGTTAGTTCTCTCCCGCCTGTAATGATTTTCCTCACGCTTTCAATGAAAAGGGTTTTCTCCGTTGACTTTAACCCTAGCTTGGCTGAAAGTTGCTCTGGGTCAGTGAGTTTAGGCGTAAACAATTTATATGGGATTATTTTTGCACCGTACCTTGTCAGTTCACCGTATTCCCCTCTTTGGTCGAATATTATGAATCTAGGCCTAGGTGACAGGTTGTGTGCGCTGGCTACAAGCGATATAAGAAAGCTGCTTTTACCTGACCTCGTCATTCCAGCGACAAATAAGTGTGACCTTGCAAGGGTGTTTAGGTCCATTAGCATGGGTATGCTTGTACCCCTGATCCTTCCAACTTCGACGTAGAGAGCTGACTCATCCTTCACCTGGAACAGGAAAGTTTTCAAGGCTTCATCGTTGGGTTCGAAAACTTCCTCCCAAGGAGATGGAGCTGTTTCAAGGGCCCTCCATTTCCCTTCATCGTCGAAGTAGCCAAGTATTTCTGAAAAGGCAACCATGTATTCAAGTTTTTTCCCGTAGGATGCCTTCCTACCCTTTTTTCCGGCAAGCGGCCCTGTCCTGCCCGTAACCATTTCTGGATTGTAGGGTTGAACCCTGTAGACCCTGGTTAAAACAGGTGTTTCCTGGAGAGGATGCCTTATAAAGTAAAAATTGTTTACTTTAACCCTCTTTTTTTCCTGTACGACGAAGCTTAGGAACTCGTTTGTGCAGCCTGACAAAACGTATCCTACTGGCTCGCCTAGTTCAGGGCTCATTTGCCTGCCTCCGCTTCAACGTCTCTCCAATAACTTTCTTCTCTCAGGACCCATGCCTCACCATGCTGCATTGCAAGTAGGTTTAGGTCTTCAGGCTTAAATATCCCTTTTTCAACGAGGTCAAGCGCTTTAGAATAGAGCATAAGGGTTCTCAGGTTTGAAACAGTCACAGTTATCCTGGTTAAGTTGTCCACCTCACTAATGAAAAACGGGATGCCGTTTTCCTCGGAAACCGAGTTAATTAGCGAGGTTATTTCCCCGGTTTTCTCGGCGCAGTACTTCGGGATTTCTAGCCTGTAAGGTGTCGTTAAACCTGTTTTAACGTAGGTGTAGTAAATGCTTATTTCTTCCAACGCTTCAGGGCTGAATCCTTTTTCAACCCACTTGTCAAAGTATTTTTTCACGTGGAAAAAACCTTTCTCGTTCTCCCTATACATTTCCTCAGGTTCAACGTATTCCCCCTTCTTGAGAAGTAGGTCTAGGAGGGCTGTGTCCCTTAGTTCCTTGAAGCCAAACCTCTTACTTATCTTGTTCATTTTAGTCCTCTTAACGAAGCCTATTAACGGTATCCCTCTCTCATAGCATGCGTTCAATAATTCCACAGCTTTCTCAACCGTTTTTTCAAAGTCTCTCATGTATTCGGTTGAGGCTGAGGCGCCAGGGAAAAGCCTCAAGTTTATGAGGAGTGAACCGTCAACTATAACTAGGTCAGGATCCCACTTCCTTAAGCCCTTCAGCGCAACATCGAACTTAGCCATTTCGGCAAGGAGGGATTCCCTTTCCCTTGGCTTAAACTCGTCAGTCCATATTTCTCCCTTGCATGCAACGTGCAGTGGTTCTTCAAGGATTTCAAAGCCCCTTGAGACAATTGAAACAGCGGCGTACAGGGGCAAGTAGGCTGACCTCAAATCAACCCCATTGTTTCCTGCGTCTGAGCTCACAACCAAGTATTCCTCTGGTTTCCTGTTTCCAACCGCCTTCTTAACTGTTAAGCTTTTTTTTACCTCTTTTAACGCGTTTTTTCTCCTTTCATTATATTGTCTCAAGTGATCCAAGATTAAGTCAGTTCCCCTGTCTATTATTTTCATGTAGAGCTCTGGATATATTGTTTCCGGTTCAGGTTTCGAGAAGAGGGAGAAAAACGTTTCCCTCAAATATTTCGGAATCCTTTCACGTTGCCTCCTACCAACGTTCATTTTTCCCTCTCACACAATTAGAAAAAAAATTTTTTCTTTTTTAGTCTTTACAATTGGAAGTAACCGTTGAAGGCCCTTCCTCCA
>JAOZGF010000194.1 GCA_027491845.1 Thermoproteota archaeon
GTAGACCAAAGCCAGTTCTTTTCAGGGCTTAAGAAATGTTTCGACGCTAAAAAAACTTCAACCTATTTTCCTTGCAAAGAGTTAAGAAATGAATTCATGAAAAGTAATGGAAATTAACGATTCAAAAAAGAGATGAAACAACTTGATCTTAATAAGTGAGGAAACTACAAACACCTTTTCAACTACAAAAAACCTAAAACTCATAGTGGGCGACGTGAGAATCAAAAAGAAAAGCAATCAGAAGATTTCTGACGCACTTAGCAGGAGGTTCGCTGAAGGAGGTTTACGCTCTGATGGGTTGAGATTGAGTCTGGTTTGATGAAAACGAGGCGGGAAGACCGCTCACTACAAAAATAACAAACATCACGAAAATAGCGGGGGAGTCAGAACAACATCCTCAATTTAAGGGGAGAAACCTCAGCTATATCCTTGAAATCCTTGTCATCGGTCATCAGCTCCTCACCATTATTAATCGCTATGGAAGCCATCAATATATCTGCAAACCCCTTCATCCTACCCTTCAGCATGAGTCTCCTCTGAATGTCATAAGCCAAGAAATAATCCTTCATAGTGGGAAATATAACGTCACCTCTAAACCCTGCGTACTCCATTATAAACGGATATTCAATAATGTTTAAAAAACCCTGAGAAGGCCGTAACAACAAATATATACGGTACATACAATATCCTTGAAATAGCAAAAAAAAGACGCGGAGAAAACAACTCTAATCTCAAGCGCAACAGTTTACGGAGACCCAAAAAAGCTGCCGATAACTGAAGGACACCCCCTAGAACCAACAAATCTGTACGGCATAACAAAACTAGCAGCTGAAAAACTAGCACAAGCTTATCACGAAAATTACGGCTTAAACACAATAACACTCCGCCTCGGAAACGTTTACGGCCTAGAATTATTCACATGCACGGACACAGTAATCCTAAATTCGTATCACAGGCACTAAACAATAAATGGAGACGGAACCCAAACAAGAGACTTCATGCACGTCCAAGACGTAGTCCAAGTAATAGAAAAGATACTGGAAACGAAAAGCAAAACAATAAAAGGAGAAGTTTTCAACGTAGCTACAGGAAAACCGACAGCCGTCAACGCAATAGCCCGACTAATAATCAGGATCATCAGTGGAAAACGGAAGAAAAAAGTCAAAGTAATTTACAAGCCCCCGAGAGAAGGAGGAACCCTACACAAGGAATTACAGTTTATCAATAAACAAAATAGAAAAGAACTTGGGTTAAACCTACATGGGATATGAAAGAAGGAACCAGACAACCTATAAACCACCAAATAAACAGAGGAAACAAAACAGAGGAAACAATGAATACATTTTAAACATTAAATATCTAAACCCAAGTAAAAACTAAGTACAAAAAACAATTCCCGGCTAAACAAGGCCTACTTTTTCTGCAAAAACACCTCCTTAAACCTCCTCCACCCAACCAAAAAATTAACAAAATAGGCAACAAAGACAAAAACCCCGACCAACTGCCTAGGGACCTCAGGGCTTAAAAGAAAAGGGGAAAAAACAGGAACCATCAAATTATCCAAGGAAATATGCAAAACAAAACTACTCCCCCAAACAACCAATAACTTCTTGTCTCTGAACAAAAAGTAGAAAACAAAACAAACAAACAACAAAAAAACAAAACTGTGAGCAATCCTTGCAGGAACAGGCAAACCAAGAAAGGAAGGAACATGGTCAACGTCCATCAAAACAGAAGAAAAAACGGTGAAAACAGCATAAACAACATCTAAAGTAAGAATTCCGAGAAAAAAACCCAAGACACCGTGTCTTAAACTATCCAGCCACATCTGAGGCGTAACCCTCTCAGGCAAACCCACAACCTCTTTAACTTTAAGGGAAAAAATAAAACCCAAATTGTCAGGACCCAAATAAACAACAGAAAGAAACGTAAAAACAACAAGCAAGACAACAAAAAGAAAAACAAGCCTAAGAGACCTCAAAAAAACCCTGGAAGAAACTTTGAAAGAAACTTCAGCCATCACCCTTCACTTCCGGAAATTAAACACTAAAAATAGCAATAAAATTTAAAAACATTGGAAAAAAAACTTAACGACGTGAAGAAAACACCCATGGGAAGGGCGGAACCCATGTCAAAAGAAAAAAAACCCATTTACATCTCAAAGGAATTGTATGAAGAAATAAGGAAAAAAGTAAGGGAAAGCCAAAACCAGTTCCAAAACGTTGAAGAATACGTGGAGTTCGTCCTGAAAGAAATCCTGAAAGAAGAACCACAAAACGTTTACACACCTGAAGAAGAGGAAGAAATAAAAAAACGCCTAAGAAGCCTAGGATACCTGTGAAAACACAATCAAATCCAACGCACGGAAACTATTGGAAAACATGAAAACATGAAAACATGAAAACATGAAGTCAATGGCGTCTCCCCCTGTTTTTCTCGCACTTCTGCATCTCAAGGACTGAGTCAGCTTCAGATAACCTGATTACACGGTAAGAAAAATTTAAAGGATTTGGAACAACGATCTTTGATTTCATGCTTCTGATGTGGGATTAAAATGCCGATGTCGCTTCTCCTACTCTCCCCCCCTTCTCTCTCCCCCTCTTGCCATTGAACCAAAGAGTAAAGCCGCCTTAGCGGTGGGGACATCAAGTCACATCTAATTTCCACCTCCACATACTTAATTATTGCTTGAACACCTCCTCTTACAGGATCCGTATCCTCCAGTTCAACATCCCTAAGTTTTTAGTTTTATTCCTCATGCAAGCCTTTTCAGCCGGTAACAATATTTCAAATACATCCTAAATAGTGCTTACATTAACCTATTTGGCTTCAACCCTTCTCTTCAGCCTAACTAGCGATCCTGAAACCAAGTAGAAGACCGTTAAGCTCTGGGGAAAACCAACTTAAGAAAAGTCAAAGACCTAGACGTACATGTAACCCTAGCATAACCCTAATAGCTCTTTCTAGTGAGCTTGGAAAAAACCTGTCTGCCAAACCTTAAATCCCTTAATACTCTTGCAAGGTTTAAAGAAGTAGCCCTCCAAACCTCGTCACCCAGAAACTTTAAAGCAAGCAACCTAAACCAAACAGGCAAAGGAACCCTCCAAGGCAAAACAAGACCTTTCTCCTTAACGCACTTACGAACCTGAAGCGCCCAATCTAACGCCTGAACACAGCAAAGCTCCTCAGCTAACCTCAAACTCTTCCTCGAAAACCATTTCTCCACAGTTAAATAATCATTTAACGTAAATATTCTCTCCTTGTAAATAGCGTGAGCGGCAACAGCAACAACTTCAGCATACCTCTCTAGAACGGGAACCTCGACACCGTGAAAAAACCCCAGCCCCCCTATGCTCCAAAAGACCTCCACCGTCAAGATAAAC
>JAOZGF010000202.1 GCA_027491845.1 Thermoproteota archaeon
CATTTGCAGTTCCGTCAGTGTACCATGCAGCTGTCACTTCCAGTTTCTCAAATCTTGTGAAAATCCCTGATATGCCCATCACCCAGTATGCAACTGCTATCGCTATAGCTATCGCCACAGAAACAAGGATTATTGTCGCTATAACAGGGTGAATCGCTCTCTTATTTTTTATGAAACAAGTCAAACTCATCTTCCACCACAAATATAAGGGACATGAGAAAGATATATAAAGCCTTCAGGAATCCAAAAAACTAGGTTTACTAGATTGAACAAACAATTCGCCCAATTACCCTTCATTCCTTTTAAAATTAGAAGATGTCTTGCATTCCTATTCTAAATTGTTTCTTTCCAAAGCCTTTCCCCATATTCTCTTTCTTTAAAGACTTTAAATGAAAAAAGGAATGATGCAAGTAATACGTAAAAGCAAGGACACGGTTCCCAAAGTTCCGTATGACCAGTTGTTACAAGTCATTGTGTCGACATAAAGCGAATAACTCTGTCACCTGTTTTAAGCTAACATGAAAGCCTGGCGTCAATGAAAAGGGCCTTAATTTTGTTCCTGACTCTTTTGCTCTCAAACTACTTTACACATTTTTTCAACATAATTTAATACGTTTCCTTCCCTGAATCTATGACGATCACGATGTTAGATGAAAAAATAAAGTTGCTCTTAAAAGAATTCCCGCACACTTATTCAGAAGAATTGAGGATAAATCTTGACTCCCTGAATGAAAGGGAGATTTTTAAATGGTTTCTAGCCTCCATACTTTATGGAAGAAGGATTTCGGAAAATATAGCGACCAAAACATACTTCACCTTTCAAGAAAAGAACTTGGTTTCTCCTGAGTCAATAATTAAGGCTGGATGGGATAAACTTGTCCAAGCCTTAGATGAAGGAGGATACGTAAGATATGACTTCTCAACTGCAACAAGAATTCTCTCCATAACTCAAGAGTTGGTTTCTCGAAACCTATCGCTTAAGGAAGTTTTAGAGAAAACAAGAGACTACCATGAACTAAACAGTTTACTGCAGAGTTTCAAGGGGGTCGGGCCTGTTACAGTAACGATTTTCCTCAGGGAATTAAGGCATTTGTTTAAGGCTGCAAATCCTCCATTGTCAAGGCATGTTATACAGGCCTCAGAAAACCTTGGAATTAGCCTTGAAAAACATGACAGGGGGACAAAGCAGTTTGTTAGGATTGAAGCAGCTCTGTTAAGGTTAGGTAAAAACTTCTGCGGCAAAAAGAGGTGTAGGGCCTGTGCCTTGCAAAGAATTTGCCTGAAGAAAAGCTTAGGTGAAAATTAGTCTTCAGTTTTTCATCTTCATTTAAACTACATGGATTAAAGAGCATCCTTAAATCCTTTGCAAAGTTATTTCAACTTTCCCATCTCTAACTTGTCCAGTGAGCAGTTGATTGCTTTCCAAGGGCCTCCATCTGTCCTCCAGGTTTGTTTTTTCCGATGCCACAATCAACTTTCTTGGATAATGAAGGTAACACATCTGGAACTCGTCTTGGTCCTTATAGCAATAAGACTTCTCTGTCTCCTGCTTGTCATAGTCACAGTAAGCGTACAACCTTTCTCCTTCGCTAAACAGAAGGTTTAACCCGATGCATGGAGCCTTCTTATCACTGTGTCTTGAAAAGTTCTCCTGCCAGAGGTCGTTTAATGTGTCCTTAAAACACTTAATTGCTTCACTCAAAGATTTGCCTTCCTCCATTTCTTTTACAATGAACCAGAAATAGACTTCACTGTCATTTACCCCCTTAATTTTCTGTTTCCAGGGTCCAAGTGTCTCTGCTACCTCGTCAGGTATGTTTATGATGCCGTTATGGGCGAAAACATAGTTCTTATACGTGAAGGGCTGAGTGTTTTCCAGTGCAATTAGGGATTGCCTAGGCAGTCCCTTCGGATTGCTTGCATGTCTCACGTGTGCTATGAGTATCGTTGACCGAATTGCTTCCGCTAGAGAAGAAAACCTCTTGTTTTCACTATAAACAGGTTTTTCGCTCTTGTAAATCCTGGGTTCACCGTTTCGGTAAAAGCCTATCCCCCATCCATCGCTTTGAAGCCTCTCAGGGTTAGCCTGGCTTTGGTTGAAAAGGGAACAGGGATCCTTAACAAGGTATTTGTACGCGTTAACAGGCGACTGTGCAAGCATCCCCAATAGTCGACACATTCTTCTTTCCCTTTTAAGAGTTCATTGAAAACTAAGATCTTTTTAGCTTTTCCATTCAAAAATGATTCGCAGTTCATTAACTTATCGTTATTATTGCTTACTGAAAAAAAGGTTTTTAGGAAGGTGGCTTGGTGAGGTGGTTTAGTGATGCCTTCAGGCAGTGTTAGACTTGCTTACTTAGCCGTCCTAACGTTTATATTTTTGGTTTCAGGGTGCCTTGGTCAAGTGCCTAAGCCTATCCTTAACCCTAAGCCCCAGTCATCCACCACACCTAGCCTACATTTTCCTTCACACCTACCCCGTCTGTTGAAGAAAATCTCTCCGTAATTTTGTCTAGAATCCCTTACCTCTATTTTAAACCTGAAAACTGGAACGGAGAAACCATAATTTTCGTCCATGGTTTGGGAGGAAGAAAGGAAAGGTGGATGCCTGACATGATGGCTTTCAAGAAATATGGTTACGCTGTTTTTTCATTTGACTTACCGTTCCACGGTGAAAGAGGCTGTTTCAGGGATGAGTTCTTCCCGACGGTTATCAGGGAGGGATCTGAAGAGATCGTGGACATCGCTGAGTTCCTCAGAAGAGATAGTGCAAATGAGGTGTACATCGTTTCAAGGAGTCTTGGAAGCATTGTTTCAGCTGTGGCCCTAGGTAAAGGGGCTAGAATAGAAAAAGCGGCTTTACTCCTCGCCTCAGCCAATTTAACCCATGTTTTCACACACGGTAGAGGTAGAACTTATTTTGTTGAGAAATGGGAAGAACTGGGAATTCTCACGGAAATAGACCCTATCTACTTTTTACCTTACTATAAAGGCAAAATCCATTTTCACTGCGGGAAAAAAGACATGTTACTTACGCCCGAGGCATGTGAAATGGCCTACGAAGCATGTGTTCAAGCTGAGGAAAGGAAACTTATTTGGCATGAGGGAGGACACAGCATGCCTCTAAACAAATACTTTAACGAGATGTTAGCTTTCTTCGAAGAACAATAGTATCCGTAACCAGGAACCCCCTTAAAACCAATCCTTATTCTTTCTGGTGTTCTTGAGATAAGGATTTCATTAATTACTTAAAACAACTTTTCTTCTATGGTTTCATGGGAAAAGAGTTAATATAGTGTAGCTGACCGTTAATCCCGAAGGAGTTAGGGTTAACGTCAAATCAGGTTGAAAGAAAGCAGCCTAATCCTTCCAAAAAAAGGAAAATTTGCTTGAAGGTAAATAGACGTTATTCAGTTGGTTTAAGGATAAAGAATTTGCTTTAACTGTCTCATAACCCAGTTGTGACCTTTTCCCTCACACATGCTGGTTGTTTTTACCCCGCATTCATGGAAAACCCTCACATCCCACCCCCACTCCCTCAATGTTTTGATACGCGGTATCCCTATTAAATGGAATCTTTCGTCAGGGCTTGGCATGGGAGGATTATTAACAGCCTTGTCCCCTGTCCCCACAACCAAAAGGGGTACTCCTGGGTTAAAGGGCTCAATGTTTTCCTCAAAGAAAGGATCATATTCTGCAAAGTATTTTTGGTAAAAATCATCCTGCAAGAGTTCACCTAACGTTTCATATCTGACAAGTTTTCTCATGTTCTCGGTAAACGTCCAGTTAAATATTTCTCCAGCGCTTGGTTCGTGTCCAACGTCTTCCTTAACTGCTTCATATAGCTCAGGTCCAACATGGCTTTTATGTAAGGGTTCAAGCTGTGCCGACCGCATTAGAGGCAGTTTACCAACAGGCGTCTCAACTTTTTTCTCAAACAACTTGATAGCTTTCTCAGTGAAGAACTCCCTTAAGTTAAACCCTTCATGTTTAGCTAGACACCAAATTGGACCGCTCCAAAGAGCAAAGCTGTTGGCAGCATCTCTACCTGGCAAATCCAGTGAAGAAGGCACTATATAAAGGGCTCCGTAGGCTATACTGGGCAGAAAAGTGTCAGCTATAAGGCATTTCAGCCCCTTGACTTCAGGGTGCTCTTTTAAGTGGGCGGCGAAATAAATTAGCGTTGGTGATGAAATGCAGTTCGTGCTCATAACCTGACGGGAGTTATCCACCGTTACGTGGATTCCTTCAACCCCGAATAATTCAGGGTGTTCCTTAGAGTATGTTGGAAGTTTTCTTAAAGCTTTAAACCCGTCAAAAGCTGCTTGAGCATTTCTTTCAAGAGAAAATGGGCTGTAAGTTGCAAACGGCTGAGAAGGACCTGCTCCAGGCACCCATGGACAAAGACAAATGAAACCATGGTTGCTGTAAGCCATTCCAACATCATATCCTCTCCGCCGCCAGTCTTCATTAACAAAAGGCCAATGCCAGAAATCATAACCAGGCCCGCCGAAGCCGTGAAGCCAAACCTTCACAGGCCATCCTTCCTCAGGGGGGTCGCCGACAGGTATGAATAATTTAGCCCCTATTTTAACCCCGCCGTCAGCGACGCTCCAATATTCCATGTAATATGCGGCTACAGGGTATTTCCCATAACTGATTAACGGTGGGTCTACTGCCAGAAACCTCATGGCAAGGATGTCCCCGGCTTCATATTTAGCTGGGGTAACGGACGCTGAATAAACAGCGTTATGTGTTAAGATTAATATGACGATGGCTAGGACCCCTATAAGCACACATAAACAGACTTTTTTCATGTCCCTTTGCTCCTCCTTTTAGGTAGGCTATAAGATGTAGTATGTCCTATTAAACTGAGACGCACGTGATGTGAACATAAAAGGTATTCACCAAGGATTAAATGGCCGTAAAGGCAGAAGAGAACAACACTTAGGTTAAAAGGAAAATAAAGTTAGATGGTTTAATCGTTTAAGTCTGTTTTCCATGTTTTGCTTTGACTATGACGTAGAAAACAACTGCAAGGACTGCAAGGGCCACTGGCAAGGTTACCATTAAGATTTGTTTCATGAGGCCTGTCTCACTTTCTTTCCCTAGTCTGGGTCGCTTTGGGGGTTGTTGCGTAACAGTGCCAGCAGGTTTCACCCTCCCCTCTTTAGCCTCCCCCTTGATAATTAATGTTTCATTTGGATTTATTTCCACCTTAACACTTATTTTGTCCCCGCTTATTTGGAAGTTGATGCTCCTGTTTTTCCATATTTCTTCTAAACTCGTTATTCCAAGATCACTATTGTCTATCTCTATTTCAGCAACTTTCCTTTCTTCTCCTGTATTGTGGACTGTGAAATAAATGTTTCCTGGAGGGAGGCCGAATCTCTCCATTAACAATTCCCTGTCTTTGAGTTTAGCAAGTGTTACAGGTTCCCAGTTCGCCCTAAAAAGCTCCTTATATATGGAGAACGCCCTCTGCAGAAGCTGTCCGAACGTCTGGGTAAATTGTTTGTCCTCGTAAAATGGTGCGTAGAAACCTGGCATCATGCCGTAGAAAAGGCTCTCGTCAACGTATTCTTGGATAAGTTCCCTGTGCAAAGGGTTTTTCACTTCTATTTTCCTTTCAGTCAGCGAAATCCAAAGCGGCTTTTTCCCTCCAACAAACCTCCTGTAAATTAATTCTTCCTTACCCCAGTTGAATTTTCTAAATGGATTTGCTTCGAAAGGTATTGCGTCAAGGTATATTGCGCCGAAAATTGATGCTCCCTTGGAAATAAAGTTACCTGTTAAACCTAGGTCGCTTGACTCCCTTTCCAAGTATTTCCTTAACTCTTCCAAGTACTCAACCGCCGTGAAGGAAAAATGTAAGGCAGGCCTAAACGTGTTAGGGTCATAGGTTAACCCGTTGTCTTCGCTTTCCTTTTGAGGAACTGTTAAAGTTAAACATCTGCTCCTCGCCATAAAGTTATCTAGTTCAACTCCGTCCATTGTCACGCCGGTTTTCCCACAGTTTTCCTTGGCGCTTGAAAGCACTTCCAAAGTGTAGTCCCACATCCCCCCTCTTATGTCCGGGTCTGTGTTTAAGGGTATTTTCACTACCCATTCCTCTGGCCTATAATTGGGACCCTTTATGTATTTCGAGAAAACCCAAGCGCCGCAATCCACTTCAGCATGGGTGTTAAACGCCTCAGCCATCTTAAACTGCTTCTCCTCCTCTTGCAAGTTCTCATTTAGTATTCTAATCATTTCACCGTATGATGGCGCTGGATCCTTGACATCTCGGTAGGTAGGTGGCCCTGCTTCCCAAGGAAGAACGTATTGAGCGATATAAACGTTTTTTCCGTCATAGTATGTCATCTCTTTCGCCGCCGACAAGTATTGGAGGCTGGCTTGCTGGAACATGCATCCGTACTTCCCGCCTGACCATTCAACCCTCCTCCCCACCAAGTTAAGTTCAGAAACAAACCATTCAGGATGCTCATTGTAGTAATCTTCAAGGGCTTGCCTGAAACCCCAAGCCGAGTCACTGTATCCCTTAACTTCAACAGAAAAACTAGATTTTTTGTGTGAAGTGCCTGCCAGTCCAATTGAAAAGTATGCGTAAAGACCAATTTCTTCCTCATATCCCAAAACGAAAATTTTTGGATTCAGCAGGTCTACGAAATACCCTAGACCCATTGAGTCCTTGGAAACATAAGAGACCGGGTAAAGGGAGATTGGAAGATAGCCTTGAACTGACAGTGAGTTAACCACGTTAAAATAGTTTCCTTCAGATATAACCCGTGCCTCATAGGGGTTGTCCCACCAACTCCATCCTTCCAGTTTCAGTGGCAAAGAAAAAGCTATTTCAACGGCTCTTTCACGGTTTTCAAGGTTTTCAATTACCCCTGAAACCCTTAAAGGATCCCTGTTTTCAAAGTACACAACAATCCTAACGCTTTCATCCTCATGTTCAAAAACAAAACACTGTCCCTCTTTTTTCAGGGTTCCTGTAATGGGTTTCCAACATGCTTCTTCGGGCAACGGTGCAAAGTATATTTCTTCTATGTGAAATTTAAAGTTATTAAGGTTGCAGGACTTGTATTTTCTCCTCCACTCGAAAAGAAGGGTTAATCTTGCCCTCACAGCTTCATCAGGTGAACGTGTTATGTTTGTGAAACGCGCTGTACAGGACGTTACCCCTTCAGGAACTAAGGTTGTTTCTTCCCCAATAACCTCCCCATCTCCATCGAGCCACTGTAACCCGATTCGCAGGAGCGGAGTTAATCCTTCCTCCATGAAACCAAAGTCTGATGAAAGTAGTACCGAAACAACATACTGCCTATATGGGGGCAGATCAAAGGTCTCCGAAAAAAGGATCCCTAAGTAGTTTTGCGAGAGATCTTGAAATAAGACGTCCAGCCCACCATTAACTACTAAAACGGGAAAGCCATAAACGGCTAATTCCTTCTTATACCAATGGTTTAGGCCTTTGCTGAAATTGTTGTTAGGCAAAATATTAGGGGAACTAAAAACGTCTGTAAGTTCCCGTAACAAAATAGGTGTCACCTTGCTTGTGGGTATAACTTCTTGACCTATCCTTGCTTCAACAACCTCGGCCTTCGAATTAAAAACGATTGAGAACTTCTCTCCACCCCATTTGAAATATGAAAAATTATTTTCGCCCTGTGAAATAAGAGAACCATTTAAAATCGAGGCTAAACACATTAAAAAAACGAGAGGAATTAAATTTGCAATTCTTTCCCTAACACGCATGTTTCTCCACTGCCTATAATGAAAACAACTCCTTTTCAAAAACATTGTTTATTATAAATTAACACCTTTGGCTAACAAGGAACAAGTTTCATGATATGGTGTTTAAACAAACCTGTGTAAGCTGACCCTGTGACCATGCCACCTGAACAAATGCAACGCAAATTATGTGAACGTAGGTACTTCAGGAATATTTCTTAGAGACATGTAAGATAACTAACAACAACATGAAGCACATGAAACTTTTCTTGAGGCTTTCTAAAGTTAAACTTCATGAAAGGAATGAATTGTTCAAACTAAGGGCCTTTCTAAACAGTACCTAGAAGAGAAATTGATTCATTAATGAAGCTTAGACCGAAATAAATGAGGGCTAAACTTAACACCCCAAGCAATGCCTTGAAAGCCCTGCCTGAAATAAGCCTGCTTCCTTTGAATGAAACATATGCGATGAAGGTTAACCATGCGTAGTCCATCCAAACATGTGCAAAGTACATGAAAACTATTCCGTTAAAAGATGCAATGCTTAATGCGTCAACAATAAGCTTAGCCCCAATCGTAAACCACCAGACAAGAAAGAAAGGATTTAAACCGGTCAAGAAAACGCCTATCCATAGGCCTCCCCCACCAAGTGTCCTGTTGGTTTCAGGCTTACTCTCCGTTACATGGTTTCTCCTCCTCACCTCATTCACCTGTAACACACCCAGAACTAAAAGAACTATCCCCCCTGCCAGTGCAATGGTCCCCTTCAGCATGGGTGACGTGGGGTTAAAACTCAACCCTAAACCTATCAAGAGGACAAGTGGGAATTCAACCAACATGTGCCCTATGGAAGCATAGAAACCAGTCATTTTGCCTTTTTTTGCCCCTTCACTTATCACCGCCACTGTAAGCGGCCCAGGTGAAAGGGCTCCTGAAACAGTTATCCCTACAACTTCAACTATAAAAGAGAAAACATCCATTCTAAACCACGCTATTAAGCTGTTCCTTTCGGTAGGTTTTCCACTTAATTTTTACGTGTCTCCATTTAAAGGGTGTTGATAGTGGTATAGTGATGCTGAATTTGATTAACATAATTCGTAATATTAACACATTAACATATATTGTTATTATTATTAATTACTAGTTTGGCATGGTTTCACAAGAACCCCTTTAACTTTTCAGAGGTCTATCTAGGGTTGACGCCAAAACTTTTTTGGGTCAACTTCCTGTTTCCCATAGCCAATCAAGTCGTCAATGAATATCCAAAATGAGTTGAGAAAAGGTGATTTCTTCACAAGGAACTTCACAACGTCATGAATAACGCCTTTACCCTTTGTCCAGGGGCACACTCTAATGCAGATTGAACAGGAGCCACCGTTCTTGCTCCAGAAATTCAGGCATTTATCAGGGTTAATATACCATTTTAGGACGCCTGGATTATTTGATCCTGGTACTGGGCCGTTCCAACTTGGTTTGCCTTGAGAAATAGCTTGGGAGGGACAGTGTCTAGCGCATTTCTTACACTTCAAACAGAAATTTTTCACTCCAAAGGTAACTGGGCCATCTATCTCGAGGGGTAAATCGGTGAAAACCTTGGATATCCTCACAGCAGGCCCAAACTCACGTGTTATTAGCAATCCGTTTCTCCCTAGTTCACCTAAGCCTGCTTCAATGGCTAAAGGTATGCTTAATGCAGCTTCGTTTACAGCCGACATAGCTGAGTAACCTAGCCTTGTAATGAAGTCAGCCACGTTTGCAGCTACTGCAGAGGATAAAGTATACGTTAAACTTGTAGAGGCGTCTAAGACAGAGGGCGAAAACTTAAGCATTCTTTGATCCATGGCGAAAACCATTACAATAACGTATTTAAGGTTTTCAGGGATATTTCTCTGGTATCTGTCATCCCATTGACCTGCGAATGCAGGATACCTTGGATCGTAAACCCATTTCCTATCAAGCCTACATACGCCAACTAAATCAGCGCCGTAGGCTACAGCAGCCCTCTTAACAATCCATGAAGCCTCTTCAGGGCTAACATTGAGCTTTCTTACTCCCTCCGGTAAGTTAGGCTCCCTAACTTTTCCGTGAACATGCATTCTAAGGGTTAAGTCAACGTGTTTTGCGGCTCTTTCGAGAGCATAATCCTTCAGAGAATACCTGGGTTTTCCCTTTAGTATGTTCTCTATTTTCTTTTCCTCAAGCCTCTCAAAGGCCTTAAAGCTCTTAAGTGATGGATCCCAGTAACACCTTGAAAACAGTTGATGGGTGTCCCTCATTTGCCTGTAAATTGATTCGTTAACAGGGTAGAGATCAAAGATTCCTGGCTTAACCAATCACGACACCACGCTGTTTTAGGGAATTCTAAATTTAGTTTTAGTTCCCTTTACCATGATTTACTAGAAATAAATATTAACATAAAAGCACTATGAGTTGCTGGATTCATGCTCACTGAAAGGTTCCTTTTTTAACCTTTCCCAGCTCCAAGGGAAGGGCTCAAGAGGGGGAAAGGTAGGATTAATATGAGATTAAGGCTTGCCAAGCCAGGTTTTCACAGGCCCTGCAAGCAAACATGAAAGTTTCACTGGGAACTTGAAAAGTCAGAGGCCAACATTTACCTTTTCCTTTTTAACCAAATTCATATTTTCCTCCTGAGGGATGGGGACACAGGATCAGGATGATGTTGAGCCAGTCATTACTAGGTTAACTCCATGGGGGGCCAGTTTGGGATCGTT
>JAOZGF010000215.1 GCA_027491845.1 Thermoproteota archaeon
AAAACTCCGCCAAAAACCCCAAGAATTTGTAAGGACCGCCAAAGGTTAACGTAAAACCCAATACTATTGCATGCATTTAACAACACTGGTAACTGCCCATGAAATAAATGGGAACCGTACAGTTGACAGGGATAAGTGTTAAAGAGTAAGATCAAATGAGAACTAACAAGCTTTCGTGAGGAATTCCTCTAGTTAGTAGGAAAAATTTTAAAAAAGCATTACTATTTCATACCTAGTGGTATAATGACGGTTAAAAAATTGAGCATAAGCTTACCTAACAAGCTCTTGGAAATCCTCGACGCATATGCAAAGAAAAACGCCATGTCCCGAAGTAAGGCTATAGCCCAAATATTGTCAGTGTTCTTCAGGGAAGACTTGTTTGTTGAAGAAGGCAAATATCCAACTGTTCTGTGGAGGTTAGAAATGACTGGTGGACTTAGGCTTAGATCTCCCCGTCGTGTAGGCAGGAGATTTACTGGTGAATGGATTGTTGAAGAGTTTAAAACATAAATATTATGAAAACGGTTTCGATGAAGACGGTGAAAAGATCCCGAGTATTCCTGTCCTACATATATCAATAGAGACAGGCAGGGGCAAGGCTACAGGCCCAGCCATCGTGGACACAGGCTTTGACGGCGGAATATACCCAAACATTCCTGTCATAAGAATATTTAGGGATCTTAAACCAATTAAAATCAAAAGATTAGAGAATCCACTATATGGGCCTGTGTCCTGCGAAATATTTAAGGCTAAGGCCAGCATAATTGAATTCAAATCTAAGAAATCGATTGACATAGGCTATGCAAACGTCTACATACCAATGGAGCCAGACTACGTGTCAGATGAAGTACTGATCGGAAGAGAAGTGCTAAATAAAATCAAATTATGTTTGAATGGTAACTGGACAGAGGTCATTTAAGTACTAGCATAATCATTTATGTCTCCAGAAACCTTAGTCTCCCTTAAAACCTTTAAACCTAGGTAGAGGCGATGGCGAAAAGCCTGTAAATGCTGAAGAGGTTACGGAATATCTCTACCATGTTTAAACAGTTTAGAAATTAGAAATGCATGCTCCACTTGTTTTTAAACTCTTCCATAGCCTATGTTGCAAGTAGGCAATTGAACCATTGAAATAACATGTTAAAGACACTAAATTTACTTTTATTTACCGCCAGTGTTGAGGTTTTTCAGGTTTCCTGAGCCTGTTTAATGGTTCATCCCTAAACCTCCATATACCTTCCTTAAAGTCTTCAACAGCGATCCCCAGTTCACTTGCCAAGTAGTCACCTATTAATACTTCATCTTCAAATTCAGAGATTGTCACATTTACATTAACAAGCTTGGATCTCTTATCCTCAGTGATAACTTCAACCTTCAGTTTTTCATCGACCTTATATACCTTACCCATGCCTATTGGAGTGCGTGCGTAATCCTCTTTAACGTTCTTCCATAATCCTAACTCTACAGCGAGTCTTACAGGCAATAAAAGCTCTGGCTTATCGGTTTCATATCCGCTGTTAACGTAAGCCGAGGTAATGATTTCCTTCCCTGTCTTTGAAGAAATTTTAAGCTTTACTCTTACGGGCATCCCAATATTTCTCCTTATACAATTTAAGCGAAATCAATCTGCCGAACTTCTTCTTAATACGGGTCATTCGACCGATTCTACGCAGGTTAGACCCTCCCAACCTCAATAAACTACTTGGATATATTTCCCTCTTGGGTATTTAAAGGAAGCCTCTTAATAGGTGCCAAACCTGACATTTCTCAAGTTAATTATCTAAGCTATTACGGCTTGGCTTAAAAAAATCTGAATATTCAGGCTTCAGCTCCACCTAAACCTTTAATTGTAACGTTCATACCTCATCAATCAAGTACTTGTTTAACACGTTATTTCAGGGTTAAGGAGAAAAAGCAGAAAGCAGAGTAAAGAATAAAGAATTAATTAAGTTTTAAAAGCAACTTTAAGAAGAAGCCTTAAAGCTTTTTAAAGGGCTCCCTAAGGGTTAAAGCAATCAATAACATGTCTAAGAAACTCCAAAAAACTGTGGAAAAATGTTAGAAATACAAGTAAATTTTAATGATGCAAGGATAAACATAATTTGGAAGTGTATTGGAGGCAAGCTAGGAGACATTGGATGATACAGTAGACAACGAATTCTTTGGATACAGAGCTCTTTTATTATGATAGCTTAACTTCTGAGTAGCCTATCGTTCCTGGGGATTATAAAACATGGTTGGTTGGCGTTCACTTGATCCAGGGGTGACAGCTGTAACTACGATGTTATTCAATCCAGCTACGAAGGAAATAGTTGGGTTGGATACTATGTTTAACACCTATTATCGATGGAGGATGCTGATGGATAGATTTCCGTTAAGCTATTTAAGAATGGTTTTCGGTTTTCCGCTCCATATTGATAAGCTTTCTTTCACGCTTTACCTAATTTGAAATAGACCTTGAAACTGTTAGAGGAACAACTGAGAAGTAGGGCGTTGGAGAGGTTACGAATAGTGACGATGCTTTAAGACTCCTTTGGAGTTTTAATGCTCTAATGTTAATGTTTAATAATGTGGTGAAAACTATTGGCTGAGGGAGATGTGGCTCTAGTAACTGCTGAGGAGGTTCTGAAATATGCTGAAAAAGAATTTGAGAAAGCCGTTAAAACGAGAGACGCCATGCTTTACAGAAATGCCGTGGACAAAGCCTTCCTCTCCATGATATTAGCTGTAAACTCCTACATAAACAGGAAGTTGAAGATAATGCCTAGATCTCACAGTGAACGTAGGGCTCTGCCCAGGAGGATGGGGCAAGAAGACCTTAGAGCTCTCTACAGTGATGTTATGAAGACGTTGCATGATGAAGTCTTCTACGAAGGAGTTTACAACCTGAAGAAGCCGAATACGCAATTAAACAAGTCAAGATAATGCTCAAAGGAATGGGAAAAGACTAAATACTAAGGCTCACTTCACCACACATATTGCCATTACCCTAAAAGGTAGGATTACGCGAATCTCTTTACCAATTACTGCTGGCAATGCAGAGTTTATGAAAAGCCTCTGATTGGCTTCATTATGCGGATAGTTCTGAAGGATCTTGAAAACCAAGATTGTAGAGGAAACAACTGCTTTAAGGCGCATTTATTCTTAAACGTTTTCTTGCTTTTACTACGGCCTATGACAACAACGCTAATAGGAATATCTCCTTTTTCTCCATGTTTTTCTGGGATAGCTGCAGTTCATGGATGACGTTATTCCTTGTAAGAACCTATGATCGGGATTTCGCAGCCGCATTCAGGACATTTCCCATCCCTTGTAACTCTGTACTCAAGTATTTCAAAGACAAACCTCTTAATGAGAAGTGAGCCGCATTCAGGACACCAGGTGTTCTCCCACTTGTGTCCAGGGACGTTTCCTAAGTAAACGTACTTCAAGCCCTTTTCCACAGCTATTTCTCTCGCTTTCTCTAGGAAGGATATAGATGTAGGTGGTTCCCTGTACTTGTAAGCTGGAAAATACCTTGTAAGGTGCCAAGGCGTTTTCTCCCCAAGTTCCCTAACAATTCTCTCAGCGATAAGCCCAATCACTTGCTCATTATCATTAACCTTAGGAACAACCAAGGTTGTTAGCTCCACATGGACGCCTTCTTCCTTCGCCTTCCTTGCGTTCCTCCAAACTTTGTTAACATCAGCCCCACAATACTTGCGAACTGCTTCCAAATCTCCCTTAACATCAATGTTCATTGCATCCAAGCCACTTTCAATCAATAACTCAAGTGATTCTGCGGTCATGTAACCGTTCGTCACATACGTGTTATAAAAACCCTCTTTTCTAGCTAACCTAAACACCTCAACGGACCACTCCAACATCAATGTTGGTTCATTGAAGGAAACAGAGGTTCCCTGACACCCATACCTTTTAACCAGCTCTATGAAGCCCCTTGGACTAAGGTAATTGTAAGGGTTAAGAACAGGTTTAACCTTTGAAATAGAGTGATTCTGACACCA
>JAOZGF010000223.1 GCA_027491845.1 Thermoproteota archaeon
AGCAGAAGTAAACGAGGAATCCCAAACAAACCCGTTGACAACATATGCTAAAGCAAACTTAATGGCTGAAAGAGACATACTGCCCCTCTCCACAAGGGAATTCTGCGTAACAGCCCTCAGATGCGCAACAGTATACGGCTTATCCCCAAGGATGAGGTTTGACCTCGTCGTTAACGGAATGACCCTTTCACTCTACAAGACAGGTAAAATAAACGTTATGAGAGACGGAAGCCAGTGGAGGCCTGTGGTTCATGTCAGGGACGTTGCAAAAGCCTACATAACAGTCCTAGAAACAGAAAAGGAAAAGGTTAATGGGGAAATTTTCAACGTAGGTGCAAACGAACAAAATTATCAAATCCTTCAGCTGGCGAAAATGGTTTGCGAGGCAGTGGACGCACCATGCCAAATTAACTGGTACGGAGACCCTGACAAAAGATCTTACAAGGTTAACTTCACCAAGATAAAAGAAAAACTCGGCTTCAAAACAGAATACACTCCCAGGGAAGGGGCAAAGGAAATATACGAGGCACTAAACAACGGAAAAATAAGGGAGACCCCGAAAACAATCACGGTTAAATGGTATAAACACTTGCTTGAAATACATGAACTACTGAAAGGAATCCTGTTAAGAGACACTGTTATTTAAGGCGTTTGAGGCGGAAAAATGAAGGGCCTCCTGTTGGCTGGCGGGCACGGGACAAGGCTAAGACCCCTCACCTTCACCGGAAACAAACACATGCTTCCCATAGCCAACAAGCCAATGATACTCTACGGCCTAGAACACCTAATAAAAGCAGGTGTGAAGGAAATAGGGATAATACTTGGGCCAATAAAGGAAGGAGTTGTTGAACTACTTGGAGACGGGTCCAAATACGGTGTAAAGATTAAATACATAGACCAACCTGAGCCAAGGGGCCTGGCCCACGCGGTCCTTGTGTCAGAGGAATTCCTTGCAGGCGAACCATTCGTAATGTACCTGGGAGACAACATGCTTAAACAAGGGGTTAAACCAATGCTAAAGCAATTTGAAGAAGGAACATATGACTGCGTAATAGGTGTTTCAGAGGTAAGGGATCCAAGCAGGTACGGGGTGGTTGTGTTCGACGACAAGAAAAACATCAAGAAGCTAGTTGAAAAACCGAAACAGCCAATTAGCAAGTGGGCCCTCATAGGGGTCTACGTGTTCAACGAAAAAATACTTGACGCGGCAAAAAAAATAAGGCCCTCATGGAGGGGGGAACTAGAAATAACAGACGCAATACAGTTGCTTCTGGAAAACAACTGCAAGATAGGGGTTCAATTCGTCAGGGGATGGTGGAAAGACACAGGGAAGCCCGAAGACCTCCTGGAAGCAAACCAACTGGTCCTTCAAGACCTCAAACCAGCAAACAAGGGAGTTGTGGAGGAAGGAGCAACAATAACAGGCAACGTTTCAATAGGAAAAGAAACGGTTGTCAGGAGCAGGACAACGATAAGGGGCCCTGTCATAATCGGGGAACACTGCGAAATAGGATCAAACACATACATAGGACCATACACATCAATAGGAGACCACGTAACCATCAGGAACAGCGAGGTAGAGAACTCAATAGTGATGGAGGGAGCATACATAGACTGCGGAAAAAGAATAACAGACAGCCTCATAGGGAGAGAAGCGAAAATAATTGGTTTCGAAAACAACGTGCCAAAAGGCCACAAACTCGTGCTGGGAGACATGACTTACGTAAGCATTTAACAATCAAGGAACCCAATAAAATAGGCCGACCACCAAGCCTAATTCAGCCTCCTAAAAGGACGAAATGGCCTCCAACTGTCCTTAGCCCTCATTCAGCTGTAGGTTTCACCCCGGGTGCCGATGCGTTTTGGAAGGTGTTCAAGGGAGGAACCAGCCTCCTTGAGGTTGAAAAGAACCACTACGTAGCATGCCACCTATACGTTAATCAACAGTTAACGCCTAAACAACCAACCAAAAGTTCACCCATGACAAAAGACCGTGGAGGGCCGTGAGACATAACTCAACACCATTTACCCGCACATCCCCACACCCTGCACACCCACACTCAACCAAGCGCCTCCTAGAGAGGACATTAAAGAGAACCGTGGAAAAAAGAAAACACAAAAACACTTTTTCAAAAGTAAAAAATTTAAAGAAAGAAGCCCAGTCTAAGTAAGGAAAGAAAAATGAATCCCCTAAAGGAAAGAAAGCCAACCACAAACCTAAGGAAAAAAGCACTCCTAACACTAATGTTAGCCATAGCAACAGCATTCGTCCTACAGGCAGGATCCCAAGAACAAGAATGCTACATATCATGCCTAACAGACATAGACGTTTCAATCAACGGCGAAACAACAGAAAACCTCTTACTAGCAATCCTCAACAAGGGACCAAGCAACATAACACATTATTCCTTCACACTCACCCAATCAATAAAAAAACTAACAATATTCGACGACCAAGGATCCCTAACCTTCTACTCAACAAAGAAAAACGAAAAATACATTATAACCGTTTTCTTTAGGGAACCAGTCAGGACAGGGGCATCATACAAATTCACCATGAGATACGTTGTAGAAAACGCGACAACAAGACAAAAAGGAAAATGGGTGCTGGAGAGAAACATACTAAACACGTC
>JAOZGF010000121.1 GCA_027491845.1 Thermoproteota archaeon
TAAGAATTCATCCGTAAACCTTAAGTACCTTGGCATTAATTAACTTAGCCTTACCCCCGGTGGGTTCCAATAAGACTTTTTCGCAAACCATGCATTTAACAACTGTGGATGCATGAGAAAAAACATGTTGTTCGTTTCCGCAACCTAAACATTTTATCCTTAAAAATTTGGTTTTCTGCTTAGGTATGAGCTCCTTAAATCTCACTTGGATGCGACCTCCATTTTTCTCAGCCTAACTCCTTTTCTTACGCTTACATATCCACATTTTTCACACTTAAGAAGCATGGATTGCTTTTTTGTTGTTTTAACTTGTTTTTGTTTTCCTCTAGGAGTTGACCCATACCCCTTTAACAGCCTTTTATGTTGCCTTTCCCCCCACGAAGTTATCCTTGGCTTACCCTTTTTAAAGATCTTCACTGTGTGTTTCTGATGTGTTAGACATCTCGGACAAAAGGTACGAATCACTTTTGGCACTTTCATAATAAATCTTTCTCCGTTCACCCAATTACTTCAACAACTTTTTTTTCAATGAATATTTCCACAACCCTACGGGGAAGGCTTGCAAGTTCTTCCTTCTTAAAAGGGCCATAAGCTTTTAAATCGTACGGACTAATGAAACGTGGAACATCTCTTTTAAACCTTACGAGGACAAGTTTACTTTCTTTTCTTTCCTTCAAAAACTTTTCTACTTCAACTTCTTTCTTAATGAGGTTAACAAAGCTTATTTCTTCTTGGTTAAGTTTATCAACGTCTAACGTATTGCTTAAGAAAAAGTTAAAGATTTTCTGTGCCCTTAACAATAAAAGGTTGCTTAAGACTTCCTTGATTATCCTTTCCTCTTTTTCGCCAAGTCCCTTGATGCCTGTTTCAACACTTTCCTTCCTAGTTTCCAAGTATTTCTTGACTTTTTCAAAGAAGTTTGCGGGGTAATCCTGCAAATCACTGTTTAACGCTTCTTTCCTCCATACTTCAAATATCTCATTGAGAAATTGACTCAAGAGGGAGCCCTCCGTGTTTAAGTATTAAAAGCACAGCAACATGCAAAGGAACTTCTGCGATCTCCCCTTTTTCCCAAGGCCCGTAAACCTCGTCACGGATTGTTAATTGAGGAACCTGTTCTTTGATCTTCACTTTAAAAGGAGTGTTTTCAGGTAAAACAGAGTCCTTTAACGGGGAGAAATGGTTCAAATCACTTACGCTTAAGGGGACAACTCTGAAGCCTGTTTTGCCGTGGAGGGTGTTTGGAATTCGGATTAGTCTTCTAGTGTCGCAAGTCACCATTTTGTCTACATGGCATGAAGAAACTTCTACTAGGAGGTTAGCTAGCCTTTTTAACCTTTTTTCACCTAGGATTTTTTCAACGCCCCATATGGCAGGGGTTTTGAACAGGTTTTCCCTAATGCTTTCCCTGTGTCTCTTCAACCTCATGATAAGAAGATCTTGTAACTCCCCATTTTTATCTAATAATTCCAGGTAGGTTTTAGCTAATTTACCCCCCCAACCTAAATCGAAGATGGAAGGGCCTAAGCAGGTTTTTGTTCTCTTGCTAAGGGAAAAACCTATTAACTTAAGAGACAAACCGTTTCCTGTAACGTAATCAACTATTTCTCTCCTTGCATCTTGACTCAGTTCATATGCTTCCTTGGAAGAAACATGAACATGATAACCCCTATGACCAGAAAAAACAGCAAATACTTCGTCTTTCCCTATTCCGAAATCAGGGAAGAGGAAGTCTTCAATTAATTTTATTGTTTCCTCCTTAGCTTTGTCTAGGCATTCTTCACATATCCACGTTTTCTTATCAATTTTCTCTGAACCACAATATTTGCAAGCCACGGTATCGCCGAAGCCCTTTTTTCCGCACTGAAGGCAAACCCAAATGTCATGTTTTTCCTTACAATCAGTTTTTAAGTGATCTGCATCGATGTCAAAAACTAATTCAGCTCCAAGGAAGCCTTTGAGCCCCATGTTTGGGTTTCCAGGGTCTAGGTATGTTGCTATTGAACAATAGCAATTCAATGGGCTGAATTCTGTTAAGTAAGACTTAAATTCTTTCATTGACTTGAAATGTAAGTGTCTAACAGACACCGAAACATTTTTGGGGAAATCCTGCGGAAAAGAAAAAG
>JAOZGF010000244.1 GCA_027491845.1 Thermoproteota archaeon
AATTTCTATTCGCATAACCTCCCAAATAGGAGTTAAGCGAAATTTTATAAAGCTGTTTCCCATACAACCCATGAATCTGGATACTAAAAAGCTTACGCCCCAAGAACGATACAGGCTTATAAGCAAACTCATCGAGGAAATAAAGCTGAGAAAGTATTCCTATCAAACAGGCAAAACTTACATTTCAGTTATGAAAAAAATTTCTGAAATCTGGCAAAACACCAAGAAAATTCATGCCTTCATACTCTAACAAAAGCAGATCAACCATGCGAAGCATTTATTTTACTCTAAAATTCTTCCATGAAAATGTGCTCAATGAGAGGTTCGAGGAAAAATTGCCATTGGCCAAAAAGATATGAAATTACCTGTTGTGTTAAGCAGAGAAGAAGTAAGTAAAATGATTGAGGTAACTACAAATATCAAACACAAGCTTGTTTTAATGTTTCTCTACTATGCTGGCTTACTGCTTTGGATTTGTATTTTGAAGGTTTAATCCGTTAGAAAGGTTCAAAGACAAATAGCAAAGATATTTGGAGTAAAGGTAAGTCAAGTATCAATTTGGAAATGGGTAACGAAGTATTCTAAACTCGTTAAGGAGTTCGTTGATAATCTGAAAGTTGAACTGAGCGGAAGACTCCACGTTGATGAAACCACGATAAAGTATGATGGAGAATATAAGTGGTTTTGGGAGATAATTGGTAACGAAACTAAATTTTTAGTTGCCACTCATCTATCTGGAGAAAGAACAATAGAAAAAGTAATCAAGCTGTTTAGGCAAGCAAAGGAAAAAACTGTCGAAAGACCAAAAAGAGTAGATGTAGATGGCTTATGGGCTTATGAAAAAGGTTTCAAGAAGTTTTTTACAGTAGATATAAAGCACATAGAGTTGAATTTGTTAGAAAAGCTGGAATAAAAGCAAGAGAAACTAACAGTTGTTGAAAGATTGCATGGAACTTTAAAAGATAGGTTAAAGCCTTTAAGAGGATTGAAAAGCGAGGAAACAGCCAAAATATGGGTGGATGGTTGGTTTGTTTACTACACCTTCTTAAGACCTCATTTGAGCTTGAAAGGTAAAACGCCTGCTGAAGCGTGTAGAATTGATTTAAAGATAGAAAATGGGTGGGGAGATTTGATAAGAGAGGCAACTTATTACCAAACTAAGCTAACAAAATTTGTTTCTAATGGGGCGGAGACAAGAACTCAATGATTTTTATTTTTTCATCCTACTAACAATAAGTTAACAGAACCAAAAAGAGGAAACCTTAAAAATCTTAGAGTGGAAATATAAGGGAAGTTGTTGTTTCTTTTTACGTTTTAAAAGGAGGTTTCACGGTGTCTAGGAGGGAGGGCTGGGTCCAGTAGCATAGCTAAGCATTATGATCCGAGAATTGTGGAGGAAAAATGGAAAAGGATAATGGTCAAATCGAAAATTTATTGTTTCAATAAGAAAAACAAGGATAAACCCGTTTTCTCGGTTGACACACCTCCCCCATTTACAAGCGGCGAACTCCACTTGGGAAGAGCCTATGCATGCGTCATAAGCGACACCATAAGCAGGTACAAGAGAATGAGGGGTTTCAATGTTCTCATGCCCCAAGGATGGGATTCACAGGGTCTTCCAACGGAGCTAGCTGTCGAAAGGAAAATAGGCGTCAAACCAACCGACAGAGAAAGGTTCAGGGAAGCGTGTAGGAAGTGGACTGAGAAGGCCATAGAGAAAATGAAGAAAGCCATGGTAGACATTGGTTACATGCCTGACTGGAGCTTTGAATACAGGACAATGGACGACGACTACCACAGGAAGGTTCAGCTTTCATTAATAGAGTTCTTTGAGAAAGGATTGGTCTACAGGGATATTCATCCCATTCATTGGTGTCCTAAGTGTAAAACTGCTCTAGCCCAAGCCGAGATAGGTTACAGGGAAGAAAGAGGTTTTCTTCACTACATCAAATTCCTAGTTAACGGGAAGCCCTTGTTAGTCGCTACAACAAGGCCTGAACTTTTACATGCCTGTGTCGCCGTGGCAGTGCACCCATCTGACAAGAGATACATTGGCTTACCTGGCAAAAAAGCTAAAGTGCCGCTGTTTAACAGGGAAGTACCCATAATAGAGGATTCAGAGGTTAAAATGGACTTTGGAACAGGAGTCGTCATGATATGTACCTTTGGAGATGAAGAAGACATAAGGTGGGTGGCTAGACACAGCTTGCCCGTTATTAAGTCAATTGATGAAGAAGGAAGGATCATTAACAGTGGAAAGTATGATGGCTTAACCGTTTCAGAGGCCAGGGAAAAAATTGTTCAGGACTTGAAAAGTGAAGGGTTACTTGAAAAAAGCGAGGAAATCATTCATAACGTGTTGAAACACACTGAAAGGTCAACCTGCCTCGCCCCAGTTGAATTTTACTCTGCCTGGCAGTGGTTCATCAGAATTAAGGGCTTAAGAGAGAAGGTTAAGGAAGAAGCGTTAAGGATGAGGTGGTACCCTGAGGAAACAATGAGCAAGCTCATGGCATGGGTTGACAGCTTGGAATGGGACTGGGTTATATCTAGGCAACGGGTCTTCGGAACACCCATTCCCTTCTGGGTTTGCAGGGATTGTGGAGAGATTATTCCAGCCAATAAATCTTCTCTCCCAGTCGACCCAAGCGTTGATCCTCCGCCGAAGGAAGAGTGCCCGAAATGCGGGTCAAGAAACCTTGAAGGGGCAAAGGATGTGTGCGACTGCTGGGTAGATAGCTCCATAACGCCGTTAGTTGTTTGTGGGTGGCCTGAAGACATGGAACTATTCAGGAAAACGTATCCCATGACCGTTAGGCAACAGGGAACAGAAATAATTAGGACATGGGGGTTTTACACGATCCTTAGGTCAACCGTGTTGACAGGTGAAAAACCCTTTACAGACCTGGTTATCAACGGCATGATCTTCGGTCCAGATGGAAAGGCAATGTCAAGTAGTTTGGGAAACGTAATCATGCCTGAAGAGGTAATCAAGAAATATGGAGCCGATTCCCTGCGGCAAACGTTAATGGCAACCTCCATCGGATCGGATTTCCCGTTTAAATGGAAAGATGTGAAGTACTCGTTCAGGTTCCTACAGAAGCTTTGGAATGCTTCAAGGTTTTCAGCAATGCACCTTAAAGGCTTTAAAGCGGAAAACACAAGGTTAACGTCAATCTATTTTTTGGACAAATGCTTCCTTGCAAGATTCCAAAAAGTTTTAGAGGAAATAACTAATTGTTACGAGGAATACAAGATACACAGGGCTCTTTCAATCCTTAGAAAATTTACTTGGGAGGAATTCTGCGACAATTACCTTGAACTAATAAAACACAGGCTTTACTCATTAAACAATACGGAACAAAAGAAGTCTGCCAGGTACACGCTATACCACGTGCTAAAAGACCTAATTAAAATGTTTTCACCCATAGCCCCCTTTTTCAG
>JAOZGF010000267.1 GCA_027491845.1 Thermoproteota archaeon
GGAAAAACGAGTTTGAAATAGTCAGAGAAAAAGTTAAAGGCAAAAAAGTAAAGACAACCCTAAAGATTAATGGGAAAAGTAGTAAGGGAAAAGCCGCAGAGAAAATCAGCGACTTAATAGGCGGCAGAATACTAAACAAGCTACAAAACGTTTTCTTAAGAAACACCTTCATTGAAAAGTTCATGTACGGCGACGACCTAGAGAGATCATTGGTTATAGACGAATTAATAGGTATAAGTGTCCTTGAAGAACTCTACAGAAAATTCCCGCTTTCAATTGTGAGGAACGAGCTAGAAAAAACAAGAAAACAAATAATTAAGATCAAAGAAAAAAACCCCGACGTCCTGTGGATACAGGAAATGGAGAAAAGGAAGGAAGAAACAGAAAAATTACTGGAGGAAAACGAGGCTGCAATCAAAGAATTGCTAAGTGAAGAAAAGAAACTTGAAATCGAAATAGAACCACTAAAAAACAAAATACTGAGGTACAGAGAACTAATGAAGGAAAAAACCAAGACAAAAATCGAGATAAACGAAATAAACGCCAAACTAAAATACCTCCCCCCCATGGAAGGCCTAATCCAAATTATAAAGGAAAAAATGCCGATGATTGCGAGGGAACATGAAAAACTAGGTTCACTGGAAGGAATAAAAGAAGCCGTTGAACTTCTCCAGTCAGAGAAAGAAAAAATTGCAAAAGCGATCGTGGAGAAGAAAGAAAAAATCTCGGCCTTAAGCGGAGAACTCTCCCTGTTAGAAGGCAAAGAAAAAGCAATACACAGAGAAACAAAAAAAATAAGTGAAAGAAGAGAGTTTATAAACTACTTGAAAAACCAGCTTAAACAACTAACAGAAAAACATGGGAAAATAGATGAAATAAACAATAAAATAACCGAGAAAGAGAAAGAAAAGGCTGAAATAGAAGCTAGGAAAAGAAATCTGCACATGATAACTAATTTGCTTCAAACACTCCTTACACAGTTAAACCAACTTGGTGAAACAAGGTGTCCCCTCTGCCGCTCCCCAATAACCCTTGAAAAAAAGGGGGAAATTGAAGACATAATGGAGAAAACATTGAAAAGACTTAGGGACATGGAACTGAAGCTAATGGAAAAAGAAGAATCCATTGGAGAAATTAAGAACACAAAGGAGAGAATGATTAACCTCTTAAACAACATACAGAAACTGTCCGTTGAATTAAAGAAACTGAGCCATTATGAGGAAGAACTGAAAAAAATCGCTGAGGAAAGGGCTAAAGTTAACTTTACGCTATCCTCACTGCAAGATGAACTTGTTAAAGCAACCAAAAAAGAAACTCAGCTGCAAAGTGTAATTGAGGACCTGAAAAAACTTGAATCCACCATTTTTTATGAAAAAAGGAAGAATGAAGCAGAAGAACACCTTAAGAAAGTCAACATAGAGATTTCCTCCTTAAAGCTGGATGAAACAAAACTGTCTAGCTTGACGAAGGAAAGGGAATCCATTAGCTTGAGAATTGACGCAATAAGAAACAGGAGGCAAAAACTGCTTAGAGAACTTAACACGTTGAAGGCAAAGTTAAAAAAACTTGAAACTGTTTCTAAAGAGCTAAACCTGCTGGGGAAAAGGGAAAGGAAACTTAAAAACCTATACGACAACCTTTCAAAGATCAGGGAAGGATACAGGGTTATCCAGAAAGAACTTCGAACAAGTTTAATGAGGGAAATATCAAGTGAAACAAACAAGTTTTTCAGGGAGATATATGAATACGGTGACTTTGACGCGGTAAAAATAGAGGTGGAGGAAGAAAAAACTGCCTTTGGGATCAGAAGCAAGTATGTTTTCCTTGCAAGAAGGACGGCAGATGAAAAATGGGTTCCTGTGCTGCTAAAGTTAAGCACAGGTCAAAAATTCATAGTTTTCCTCTCCTTTATCCTAGCCCTGTTCAAGGTGTCTTCAGGAAACATTTCTTTCATCGTGTTTGACGAGCCTGCTCCAGGGATAGATCGCTTGCTTAAAAAAACTTTGATCAAGACACTAAACGATTTTAAGGTTTTTGATCAACTGTTAATCCTAACCTTCAACCCTGAAATAGAGGGCCTAGTTAGATCAGTAACTAAAGGGTCTGAGACAAGGTTTTTCTCCTATGGAGTTACATGGAACAAGGACAAGCTGTCCACAGAAGTTAAGTCCCGTGCCTAATCGCTATGGCCTCCACCATCCCTCCATCGAGTTCCAGTCCCAAGCCAATTCCTTAGGCGTATATAAACCGTAAACTATGCATCCCTGCCACACGCTGAAGTGAGGGTTCTTTGTAGCTGTAGCCTTAGTTTCACTTAAGCCTTTTTCCCTCATCATTACTTCTATCTTTGTGCATGAATCCACTGCGACGTCCTGAAGCTTCTCAGGGATTCTCCAAGCAAAATTCCCCCCTGAAAGAATAATGTTCCTGTAAAGCTGAGGTTGGGCTTCAATCGGGCATCTCTCCACAGCCTTAATTATTGCGTCAGCAAGGTTACAAGTCCCAGGTATAACTTCCCCTTCCTCAAGATAAGTGTCGTTGGGCTTCGAGAATCCCCGTGAAAAATAGGACTCATAAATCTCATGCCCCGGGTTAAAAACGTATTCACCCAACAAAAACCTCTGCCAGGAATACTTTTCAAGGTCAATCCTTATATTTGTCCCCTTAACCCTGACGTTAACCCTGAACCTTTCAGGTTCGCTTTTAGCTTTCCTGATTGCGCTTTCAAGGTTTAACGGTATGACGCCTATCTCCTCCTTTATGTTCCTAACAAACTTCTCCTCCTTTATAAGGTCCCCATACCCTGCGTCTTTCAGTATCTGTGCAGTTAAGTAATTTACGTCAGCTCCACCCCTGTTTAAAGGAATCAATGCACCTGATATGACCGCCCTACTTATCGGCGTGATCTGGGTATTGCCATGTCCCCCCTCCATCACAACACATGACGTTGCTTTATGGGAAATTGCTACAGCTAAGGGCTGAGGAATTATGGTTACGGAATTAACCAGGCTAACGCCTGCTTCCTCGTTAAGTTCCCTATGTATATCAAACAATTTTTCATACATGTAAATTGGTGAATGGGCTGCCAGGGCAGCCACACAGAAAAACCCGTTAAACTCCTTTGAGCCCCATGGAAAATATTTCGCTAAACAATACCTTGTTATCTCCTTCACAACTCTCCATGCTTTCTCATTGCCCTTATCTATGACTCCATTCTTCATGGGGTATATGAGCCTAATCAGGTCCTCCCTTGCCTCAAGATACCTGGCTATGTCAGGCCCCACTACAACTTCCTTTTCCTCCCGTCCACTAATCCTGTCAACAATCTGGGAAGGCCTGGGGAAATAGCCCCTGTTCTCCACTACATCTGGTTTTTCCCCCAGCCAAATGGGTCCAAACTTGCATTCAGACGTGCCGTAGTCTTCTCCAAACACGGCCATAACTGTTTCTTGCATTTAAATCCCCTTTCACCTGCCAATAAACCTATTAACTTAATTAAACCTAATAAATACCTGAAATTTTAAAATTAATGAAACATTAATAGGCGTAAACAAAAAAGAACATTTTAACAGGTCGCTCTAAACGTAAAACCTCGGAAAAATGAAAACAAAATCCTTAGAAAGCATTAACACCTTCATAAACAGCCACTTGTAATACTTAAAAGGAGCCAAAACATTCATATCATTAAACCAGTTTTCAGATTTATATGCATGCATCAGTTTCATAAGTGATAATCCTTGATTAAAGGGGTTTCAAAAATAAAAGAACAAGTTAAAAGTATTAGGAGAAGAAAAAAATCAAAAAAAAACATTGGCTTGGTTATTGACGGCCCCAACATAATGAGGAAAGACTTAGCGATAGAGTTGAAAGATATTAAAGAAGTCCTGCAGGAAATAGGTAACATAAGGGTTGGAAAAGTTGTCCTGGATAAAAATGCTCCCTCAAAATTGATTGAAGCCGTTGTTAATCACGGCCTCCAGCCTGTCATCGCTCCAAACGACGTCAACCTGTATGTTGCCATGGAGGCAATGGAAATAATATACAATGAAAAACTGGAAATACTTGCACTTGCCTCAAGAAACGCAGCTTTTCTACCCATCCTGTTAAAAGCGAAAGAAAAAGGTAAGGAAGCGGTTGTCATAGGAACAGACCCAGGGTTCAGTGTAGCCCTCCAAAACGCTGCAGATTACGCTATCAACGTGAAAGGCGAAGAAATCACTGTTCAAACTTCACGGAAATA
>JAOZGF010000270.1 GCA_027491845.1 Thermoproteota archaeon
TGAATGCTAAGGCTCAAACAGGCTTAATCACTTGCGTGGAGACAGACAAGCCCTGTTATTATGAATGTGAAGATGTTAAGGTAACGGTTAAAATAAAGAACACCGACGGGTCGAGTTCTCACTCTTACGATGTCAAGTTAAACGTAAGCCATGGCGGAACTGTTTATTATGAAGAAATAAAGCCTAACGTCAATGTTCCGCCGAACGGTTTGATCACAGTTGTTTTCAGTTTCACAATAGGTTCAGCATGGCCTACTGGAACGTATTACGTTAACCTGACTTTAAAGGATTCCGTTACAGGTTCCTTCGAAGATTGTTCACACTGCACGTTCACCCTCCTAAGCAAACCTTCCTTTTGTATAAGTGACGCCAAGGTTTCGCCTTCAACTGTTTTTCAAGGTCAACAGATCACCTTTACAGCTGACCTCCAAAACCCAAATCCTTTCCCCTTATATCATTTATGCGTGTTCCTCAAGGTTTTTGACAACTGCAAAAACTTAGTTTATTCTTTTTACAAAGAAATAGGGTGCATGGCTCACTGCAGTTACCTTAACGACTTCTTGATCGGAGAAATGGATACTTCTTGCCTCAAACCTGGCTGTTATAATGTCGTCATAGAGGTGTATGGGTCCTCTGCATGTGGATTAGTCTCTTGTTACACGTTTTGCCAGCCTCCTCCAACTTGCGTTCCATGCGTCCCCTGTACACCATGTCCTCCATGTGTTTCATGTTATCCCTGTCCTCCCTATCCTTCATGTTGCCCTAACAACTGTAATACCGACCCATCCAATTCATGTAAGGAGTGTGACGGAAACTGTTATGTCTGCGGTTTCCTTCTTTGCTCAGGCTACAGCTGCTTCATTGTTTTGCCGCAGCCAAGTTATGAAATGAACGTATGTGTTTCACCGAAGAGCCTTTGGCCATGGGAAAGAGTTAGGGTTGACGTAAACATTAGTGCTTCACTGCCCACCTATTCAGCATGTTGTTGTTTCCAAAGCCTTGACGACGCTGTCCAGCCAGTGGAGTTAAACGTCAACGTCATCGACCCTACAGGAAAAAACGTTTATTCAGATAGATTTGAAGGAGAACTAAGTGTCCCAGGGAGCCTGTTTAAAACCTTTTGTTTCAGGCTTCCATGGGATTCTGCAGGAGGACTCTACGCTGTTAAGGTTGACGCTTACATAAACGGGGAAACACTTGAAAGAGAAGAAAGCTTTTTGCTCCATGAATACGTTACGGACGTTGAAACATGTGTCAGTTACCCTGAAAAGCTTTGTCCCGGCGATTCTAAGCACATTTACGTGTCAGTTAAAAACGTTGGAAACATCAGGCTCGGAAACGTTATTGTCTACCTGGAAACCAACATTTCAACCCAATGGCTTGACAAGACAGAAGAACACTTGGGTTCTCTCTCCGTGGGTGAAAACAAAACTGCTTCATTCATGTTAAGCGTGCCTGAATCAGCTCAGCCATCAGAGTACTATTTAAAGGTTAAAGTAAGGTTTGCAAAGGAAAGCGAATCAACACCTATGTACATCATAACCATAGAGAAAAGCAATGGTGAAAACAGGTCATTCACCATTAAAAAAACCGTTAAAACATTGAATGGAAAAGCGATAGTGGAAATAACAGTTAAAAACCAGGGAGATACTGTCCTAACCAGAATAGAAGTCTTTGACGAAGCCCCGGAACAATTTGCCATAACATTCGCCAAGGAAGCCTGTGTTGAAGGGAACAAGTTAAACTGGACAATTCCCTCGCTGGGTCCAGGCGAGGAAAAGAAGCTGTGGTATGAGTTAAACCTTGGAAACATAGGGGAAGGAACATATTTCTTTACTTCTGCAAAGGCTCTTTGTAGTGAAAACGGTGTCCAAGTTCTTTCCAACAAGGTTGATTTAACTTTAAAGCCCCGGATTGTTGAAGAAAGAAAGTGGAGTGAAGGACTACTTATGCTTAAAAGGGAGATAATGGTGAGAAATGTTGGTGAAGTTGCTGCAGCTGATTACGAAGTAAAGGAAACTTCTCCATCCTCAGCCTTACTATTGCTTGTCTCACCTCAACCTGAAAGGGTTTCAGGGAATGAAATTTACTGGAGGATTGACGTGCAACCAAACGAGCAGCTTTACCTGGAGTTCACGGTTATTAAAGCCGAAAAACTGGTGCTATTAGCTGGAACACTGTCACTGGCTTGCTCCATCATTGTTCTAGTGATTGCTCTGAGAACTAGAAAACCCTAAACAAGACATTGTTGATTTTAAGTTCCATTGCTTAACAATAGCCTTAAAACCTTGAGGTAATTGAAATGAACTTCTTCTCAAGCACTGAAACAATAGGAAGGAGTAAAAAGAAGGAAGGAGAAAAACTCGGAAAAGGGGTTGTTGCAGTAATAGGTGTACCGTTTGATGGGACTTCAATATATAGGTCTGGGTCTAGATTCGCTCCTTCAGCCATAAGGAAGGCAGCAAAAATATTTTCCCCTTTAACGTCGTCAGGAAAGAACTTACATGAGCTAGACATAGTTGACCTTGGAGACCTTGACCTACCGCAAACCGATGTTAAAAGCGCTCACGAGATCGTTAGGAATAGGGTTTCAGAAGTTTTAACCCGTAACGCTTACCCTGTTTTGTTGGGGGGAGACCACTCAATAACGATAGCTGTGGTGAAAGCTTTAGCACACTTTTTCAAGGAAGAAATAGGCATAATTTACCTGGACGCCCACTTAGACCTCCTTGAAGACTGGTTCATGGAAAGGAACTCTCATGCATGTGTGTTGAGAAGAATCCTTGAATTAGAAGGAATTCTGCAGGAAAACATTGCTGTGATCGGTTACAGGTCTGTCTCACCCCAAGAAAAGGAGTTCTTGGAAAACGCATCCATTAAACTCTACAGCAGCTATGAAATATTTGAAAAAGGGTTAAAAGAGTTCTTGTTGGACTTAACTGGTTTTTTAAAGGGGCTTAAAAGGGTTTACGTGACTGTGGACGTCGACGTTCTAGACCCGGCTTACGCTCCAGGATCAGGTTACCCTGAACCAGGCGGATTAACCACGCGTGAACTCCTGGGAATTCTTCACGCGATAGGCAGAAAGTCGCGTTTGCAGGGCATGGACATCGTGGAAGTATGCCCTCCCTTTGATCATTCAAACATAACGAGTCTTGCAGCAGCAAAAATTCTGTTGGAGACAATGTCATACTTTAAACCGATTTTTTAAGGGTGAGACAAGTGGACAAAGGAAAAAAAGAGAGGGAAATGAGGGAAATGAGGGAAATGAGGGAAATA
>JAOZGF010000274.1 GCA_027491845.1 Thermoproteota archaeon
TTTCTAAGTCAATGGTTTCCCTGAATTCTTCAGCTTTCATGCTTCTTTTTATCGATCCTTCATCCATGAAATATATTTTTTGACAGAGTTGAGCTGCAAACCACGTTTTTTGCTCCACTATTAAAAAGGCTGTTTTCCTTTTAAGATTAATTGCTTTAATTAGGTTAAGTAACTTTTTTGTTAAGGCAGGCATCATGCTTGTTGTTGGTTCATCCATCAAGATAAGTAAGGGACTTGCCATTAGTGTTCTAGCTATCGCTAATACCTGTTGTTCTCCTCCGCTTAAAGTCCCTGCTTTTTGGTGAAGTTTTTCTTTTAGCTGGGGGAAGAACCGTAGTGTTTCTTCTAGTTTACTTGAAGAATCTTCCTTTGAAACAGTTGACATCAAGTTTTCCAGGACGGATAGGTCATAGAATAGTTTTTTGCCTTGAGGAACGTATCGTATTCCTTTTCTCGCAATCACATGAGGAGGAAGACGCGTTATGTCTTCTCCTTTAAAGAGAATCTTACCTTTTCGAGGCTTAATCAAGCCCATTATTGCTTTTAAGAGCGTTGTTTTCCCTGCTCCGTTTTTTCCAAGCAAACCTACGATTTCGCCTGAACCCACTTTGATGGAGGCGTCTTCCAACGCCTTAACTGAGCCGTAATAAACGTCTATGTTTTTTACTTCCAGCACTTTCATGCGCCTAAGTATACTTTTCTAACTTCTTCAAGGCTTAAGATAGAACTTAAAGAACCTGTCGCCAAGATTTTCCCGTTTATTAAAACGGAAAACGTGTTTGTGATTTCTTTGACAGCATCTATGTTATGTTCTATTAGTAATATAGTTCTTTTTTCCCTGTGTAGTTGCTTGATTATTTTTAAAACGTTTTCCGCATCATTTGACCCTAAGCCTGAAACAGGTTCATCCAGTAAGAGTAAAATGGGGTTGTTGGCTAACGCTAAGGCTATCTCCAGGATTTTTTGATCCCCATAAGATAATTTTTTGGCTTTAACGCCGATTTTGTTCGTTAACCCCAGTTCTTCACAGATCTCCATTGTTTTTTCCTTTATTTCCCTTGCTTCATCGGCTTTTATGATGGGGTTCCATCTTAACCTGAAATTGGAGCAAACGCTTACCCAAATGTTTTCATACACTGTTAACTCTTGAAATAGGTTGGTTAGCTGGAAAGCTACACCTATTCCTTTCCTAGAGATTTCATAGGGCTTCATTCCAACGATGTTTTCGTTTTTAAAGAAGATCTCTCCCTTTGTTGGCTTAATCTTGCCTATTATTAGGTTGAAGAGAGTTGTTTTTCCAGCCCCGTTGGGGCCTATTATTGCGTGCAGTTCTCCCTCTTTGAGAGTGAAGTTAATGTTTTCAAGGACTGTGAACCCCCTGAACTTCTTTGTTAGGCCTTTTGTTTTAAGGAGGACCTCGGCAGTCATCAAGCTTTACCTCAATCCTTTCCTTTAAGAAACCCACTATGCCTCTAGGGCTAAACCTTAGGACAACTAACATGAGGGTGCCGATAAGTATAAGGTAGTACTTCCAGTAAAAGCTTAAGTAATCTAGGAGGACTATTATTATGGCTGTGCCTATTACAGGTCCAATTAATGTTCCAGGTCCACCTATTAAGGACCAGACAATTGGTTCTCCTGAAATGATTATGCTAAAGTAAGAAGCAGATGCATATCTAGCCCAGCTCGTATAGAGCGCGCCGCTTAAACCGCAGAAGAAACCTGACATTACGTATGAGAACATTTTGTACGCGTATATGTTGTATCCTATGTATTCAGCCCTTTCCTCGTTCACTTTTATTGAAAACAGAACCCTTCCAACAGGTGAGTCAACTATTCTTTTAAGGAACACCAAGGTGGCGAGAGAAAAGAACAAGTAAAAAAAGTAGCTTGTAGTTGGGTTGTTGAGAGATAAACATAGCTTTCCAATTGTTATAGGTGGGATCTCAATTGAGATACCGTCTTCACCGCCTGTTAACCATGTTAAATCCATGGCAAGCAAATAAAAAATCACGTTAAAGATTATGGTGAGTATAACGAAGTAGGCTCCCTTTGTCTTAATTATAAGTAGACCTAGCAATGCGGCGAGCACGCTTGTAAGGAAGGACGCTGCAAAAAGGCAAATTATGAAGTTCATGCTTAAGTGTCTTAGTGAAAAAACAAAGCTGTAGGCGCCAACTCCAAAGTATAGGGCTTGGCCGTAGCTGAATAAACCCGTGTAACCGAAAAGTAAATCAAAGGCTAAGGCGTAAATGCTCCATATCATTATCTCCATAATAAGTGTTTTTATGTGGATTGGCCCAATTACTCCCAGGAAAACTAACAGGGCAAGCGTAAACAGATAAGGTAACACTCTAATTTTACGGTTGAAGAAAAACCCTTCATTGCTGGACTGTGGCAAAGTCAAACCCCTTTTTCATTCAGTTTGTCTTCCGAATATTCCGGTGGGTTTTTTAACCAGTATGGCCACCATAAGGGCTAGTGAAAATAATCTTGATTCAAGAGGCGTCAAGTATATTGACAATACGTTTTCAAGTATAGAAATTAAAAGGGAAGTAACAAGGGCTCCCTTTAAGCTCCCTAATCCCCCTACAACAACGACGATAAAGGCTAAGACTAGAACGTCGAAACCCATTAAATAGGAAATTTGAACGATGGGGGCTGCTAGAGATCCGCCTAGGGCTGACAGGAAACATCCTAAGGCAAATGTAACCATGCAGACTCTATTGACAGGTATGCCTGATGTCTCAGCAATTTCTTTGTCTTGCATGGTCGCCCTAATCCATAAACCAAACGTTGTACGGTATAAAATGAGCCAGAGGACCGTTAAAAGTAAAAGTGATGCTGATGCCGCAAACAACCTGTAAACTGGGTATTCTATCCCAAATAAGTGGAGAGAGGCTGGGACAGGGTTTCTTACGACTTGTGTGGAGCCGCCGAAGATTGCTAGGGCTATGTGCTGAAGAATGTAGCCAATGGCTATTGTTGCTATGACCGTGTATTCAGGTCTGTCTTCAAATGGCCTAAGAACCTCTTTCTCCAAAAATAAACCTAGCAAACCGATGAGTAGTGGAGGGACAAGATAGCTTAACCAATAATTTCCGGTATAGTTTATGATGTACCAGCTTAGAAACGCCCCAAACATGTAGAGGTCTCCGTGGGCTATGTTTATAATGCCCATTAACCCGAAAATGAGGGTTAATCCTAAAGCTATTAAGGAAACAATCAAGCCCCATACAGCCCCGTTTAACAGGCTGAAAGCGAGTTTGGAAAGGAACATCTCAACCATTTAACCCTACATGAAATTCTTTTTTAGGCGAGTTTTTAGAGCAAAACAAGTTTTACTCTAAATTTAGAATCCCTCTTTAGTGTAATCCACCTGTGCAGGATAAATGGACTCATCTATACTAATTATTTTTTTTGTAACTAGTTTTCCGTTTTCAACGTGGTCTACGAAGTGTTGCATGAAAGCCTGATGGTCTTCTGCCCTCAAAAACTTGTCGCCCTGAGGATGGCTTAGGCTTTCTTTGAATTCCATGCCTTCAAGCGCCTGTATTAGTTCAGGGTTGTCTTCTTTGCTTTCCCAGCCGCATTGTTCAATAGCTTCTTTTATGGCAAATATCGCTTCCCAAACAGCCCAACAATGAGAAACGGTGTAAATCTTACTTGGATCGCCGATTTCTCTGCCTTCCTCGTCTATGCCAACTTTCTCCCTAAACATCCTGTGGAACTCTGTGTCGTAACCTTCCAGGTTCCTTGGAAGCCACGTGAGAAACCATGCGTCTTCAACTTGATCGGCAAGGGGTTCTAGGTTTACTCCTTCAATACAACAAACCGGGCCGTATTTAATTATGTCCGGCCTTAAAGTGTGGAGATCTCTTATGAAGTTTATGAAGTCGCTGAACCAGTTTGCAAAGAAAACTGCCTCAGCCTCCTCAGGAATCTTTGACAGGTAAGGAAGGTAATCCTTCGTTCCAATTGGTGTTCTTATGCTTAGCAAAACCTTTGCTCCAGCTTGTTCAGCATATTTCTTGAATTCTTCCTCATTTGACCAACCCCACGAGTAGTCTAGAACAACAGTAACCCATTTCTTAGCTAATTCTTCAACTGCAAACTTTATGCCAGCTTTAACTTGTTCTCTTACGTTGTTGTTTATCCTAAAGACATACCTGTTTCCATCTTTTTCTGTGATGGATGTAGCTTCCCCAAGTGGGAAATGTAGTGTTTTAAATTCTTTTGCAAGAGGATTACAGCCGATTGCAATGCCTGAATGTTGCGAGCCAATTATGAAATCTACTTTGTGAAGTTCTATGAGTCTTCTCATTTTCCTTATTCCAACTGTTGGGTTGGTTGCCGTATCCTCAACAACATATTGGACAGGTCGTCCTGCAATTCCACCTGTTTCGTTTATTAAATTAACCGCTGCCTTAGCTGTTGCATCATTAGAGTACCCGTATACAGCGAGGCCCCCTGTTAGTTCTGTCAGTTGACCTATACGAATAGGCTTCTCTTGTAACTCTAAAGAAGGCTTCTGCCCAAGGCATCCTGATAAATAAGTGAGGAAACCTGCGGCTCCCAGGAATATTACTTGCTTTAAAAAACTTCTTCGATTCAACTAAACTCACTTCAGGTTTTTCTTTCCATCAACCCAAAAAAGAACCTCTTAGTCATTTAATAAACGATCTTAATTAAAAAAAAGAAAAGCATTCTCTTTTAAACTACAAGCCTCTAACCTTTATCAGTCTCTACCAAAAGCAATTTTCCTTGAAAAGAAACAGTTGGAAACAGATTTAATTGAACTTGAAGAAAAGCAAGCTGATGCCTTCTTATTTCAAGGTTAATTTTTAAAGGCTATCTAAACAGTGCAGTTTAACACATGCAGTCAAAAATAAGGTTTCGAAGTTAGGCGGAGTTTAGGTTAAGTATTTCTCTTATTTTCCTACTTGGAGGTTCAAGGGACTCAATGATTTCTGAAGTCTTCACTTTGTATTCCTC
>JAOZGF010000283.1 GCA_027491845.1 Thermoproteota archaeon
TATGAATGCACAAAATAAAAATAAGAGTTGTCTTTTATGCCTTGGGTTAACTCGTTTTCCCTTACGATTTTCACAGTGTTCCAGCCCATGTGAGGGACCTTAATTGATCCCTTAAGTCTTCTTATCCTTCCTTTAAAAAAACTTAATCCTTCTCCAGGTCCTTCCTCGCTTCTCTCAAAAAAAAGTTGCAGGCCTAGACATATGCCAAACAAGAAAACTCCCTTATTCATTAGCTCCATCAAATTATCTTTTAACATCCTTAATTTCATGGAGGAATAGGTAAAGCTACCTACGCCAGGAAGGAAAAGCACATCGATATCTTCTTTTCCGGTCAATGTATCTAAGATACGTGTCGAAAGACGTAAATGTTTCTCTAAGCAGTTCTTCAAACTGAAAAGGTTACCTACTCCATAGTCGAGGATTGCTGCTTTAGCCATTTAAACCGTTCCCTTAACACTCACTTTTCCTTTTTTTCTAGGCTGGATAGCTTGACTAAACGCTATTGCAAAAGCCTTAAAAACCGCTTCAGCCTTATGGTGGTCATTAAACCCATGCAAAACCTTCAAGTGTATTGTCGCCTCCATGGACTTAATCAACGTCTCCAGAAAATGAGTGAAATCTTCGCACTTCAGGTCTTCTATCTCACCTCCCTTTAATCCAAGCTCCAAGACAGGATAACTCCTCTCTACAAGGTCGACTGCAGCCAGGGCAAGTGAGTCATCCATAGGGACCAATGAAAAACCAAATCTTCTGACGTTCCTGTTCCTTAAGGCTTTCCTAATTGTTCTTCCCAGTGAAATCGCCACATCCTCAACTACGTGATGCTTTAAATCACCATGTGCTTTTATTTGGAGATCCATTAGACTATGGACACTAAATGTTTCAAGAAGATGATTCAGGAAACCTATGCCTGTTTCAACCTTGTTTTTTCCTTCCCCAAACAATCTTAACTTTACCTTGACTTTAGTCTCCAAGGTTTCCCTTTCCATTTCAATCCAATCCAATCACAACACCTTTTTCAGTGATGAAGAATCTTCTCCACACATTTTAAGCGCGTCATCCTGTAGAGGAAATTTCCCAAACAATTTATTAAAACAATTGGTTGTAATGAAAGATCATAAACACGTTAAAACATGAATTTCTTGATATAACCTCAAATTAAAAAGTTATAAGAAAATGGTGATAGTTAAAGTTGGTCAAAAAGAGGGAGGGACGTTGGGAATGCTACACTAAACCTCATTGTTCACTTGCTTTTCTAAACACTCGAAGAAAATCTATAGATGCCTGGCTGAAAACCAAAAATGTTTTCCCAAGTGAAAAGAAAAAAACCTTGATCTTTAACTTTGTCTCCAAAGAAAAAACACAGTCAGCCGGGAAGGTTGAAGTAACGTGAAAATAAAACTAGTAGTATTAGATTTAGACGGCGTAATATGGGATCATTTAAACGCTTCAGAACTTCAACTTCCCTTAAAAAAAATAAATGCAAACACGTTGGAAGACGTTAAAGGAGAAAAAATAAGCATAAATCCAGGTATAAGATATTTACTTGAAAAACTTAAGGAAAAAGGAATTATCATTTCAGTCGCCAGCTGGAACGATCCCAAACCAGTTTTTGAGGCATTAAAGCTCTTTGGAATAACTGAATACTTTAAACACCCCCAAATAATGGATCAACCCAATAAAGGGGAAATGATAAAGTCGATCCTGGAAAAATTAAGGGAGGAAAACATTACAGTAAAGCCTGAGGAAACCCTATACATTGATGACAGGTTAGTCCATTTAGAGGAGGTCAAGAAAATCGTTCCTGGGGTGCATTTCCTTCAGATATGGGTTGACGTTAAGGACATGGACGAAATCCTTGAATTCATAGAGAAACATTAACCAAGAAAAGTTTCTATGTCCAAGGCAAAATTTCCTTTAAGGATTCCACAAACCTTTTATTCATCTCCTCTGTCCCAACAGTAACCCTCACACAGTTTCTCAAGAGGCTGTTTCCTCTGAATATTCTCACCATTATCCCTTTCTTTAGCAGGCTATTGTAAATTTCTTCCGAATTAATGTTTGTCCTAAAAAGTATGAAGTTTGTTTTTGAATCAAAAACCCTGATGCCCCCTATCTCTTTCAACTCCGAAGCAAGGTTCTCCCTGTTCCTCTTAACCTCTTCAACCACTTTCTTAACTATCCTATAGTTCTGAATTATTTTTAAGCCCGCCCTAAGACTTAAGGTGTTGACGTGATACGGAGGAAAAGCCTTCTTTAAAGCAGAAATGTTTTCTTCACATGAAACAGCGTATCCCAGTCTAAAGCCAGCCATTCCAGCTGACTTAGAAAAACTCCTAAGGACAATAATGTTATCTTGATCCACAGCTTCCTTAACAAGAGAACCCTCCGCAAAATCTACATAGGCTTCATCCACCACAATTATCCCCTCAAATTCCTCTGCAATGTCAAGGATCAATTTTTGATTAAACTGGTTCCCTGTAGGATTATTAGGCGAACAAATGAAAAAAATCCTTGATTTTTCATCTAACACGTTGAAAACATCATGGAGATTAAGGGAGAAGTCTTTGGAGGATAAATTAACGACCTTTACCTTTGCCTCATTCAAGAAAGCTGACAACTTGTAGGTAAAAAAGGAAGGATTCAAGGTAATTATGTTCGTTTCCCTCTCAAGAAAAATTAAGCCTATGGCGAGTATAAGTTGGTCGGATCCATTTCCAACAATTACATTGTCCTTTGAAACCCTAAGGAACTGAGACAAGCTCTCATGAAGGTTATTTAACTGATCAGTAGGATAATATCTCAAGTCTTCTTCCCTTATGATTTCATAAAGAATTTTCTTTTGAAATTCCAAGGGAAAAACAAGGTTTTCGTTTGCATCCATTTTAAGTATTTGGGAAGGATGGAGGCCGAACTTCTTCGCAACAGAAGAAGGAGAAATAACTTCATATGTAGGAATCCTACTTACCTTGCTAAGTACAGCATCCACCCAACGACCACCTGCCTTCAACATCTCTCACCATCACATCACGGTACGGAGGTAAACAAGAGAACTTTTCCCGTGTTAATGTTCCACCTTCCAAATCAATAGGGAAGCTTAAAGAATTAACTGAGAAGCGAATTGAAAATTAACGAAAACCACATTAAAAAGTAACTATCGATCTAACTTGGAGTTCAAGAAATAAAAAACCATCAGCCGATGTCTTTACTCTTTAACCTGTTTCCTCCCTATTTCTTCAAACGGCAGAATTTGTCTAGGTTCAAACACCACCAATCCCTGAGTATACTTTCTAAGATCAGGTAAAAGAGAAAGAAACGCTTCTTTATCAATAACGGTATTAACTGAAACCCATCCCTCCTTATAGAGAGAAGATATTGTGGGGCTTTTTAGCGCTGGAAGTTTACCCATTAGCCGGGCTAAGTTTTCCTTTTTCACGTTAACAAATATGTGAATTTTTTTTCTAGCGTCCACAACGCCTCTAAGCAATGAAAGTACATCAAATATTTTTTCTCTCTTTTCCTTTTGCTTTAAAGAGGCCTTATTTGCTATTAATAATGCGCAGGATTTTATTATGTTTTCAATAGGTTTAAGGTTGTTTTGTTCAAGCGTTAAGCCTGTTTGCGTTGCATCGACAATTGCGTCTGCATTTTCAGGCGGTTTTGCCTCAGTTGCTCCAAATGAAAGAATTATTTTAACGTCTCGATTTTCTCCTTTCCTCCACCAAGGAGTTATTATTAAGGGTTCCTTTTCGCCATATTTTTCCATGTAATACTCATTTGATTTTACGTAGGCTGACGTTAGGTTAAGATATTCCGTCGCTATCTTAACCTCTCCCTTCCAGGAAAGTTTTTCTTTCAGGAGATCGGTTAAAGTGCTAACTTTCTCCCATGTCCTTGGAACGGCTAAAACAATTTTTACACAGCCATATTCTAGATTTTGAAGGACTTCCACCTCTGCATTCGTTTCCTTAACCCAGTCTAGGCCTGTTATACCTATATCATGCGAGCCTTGAGCCACGAATACAGGTATTTCCTGTGGCCTGAGAATTTTAAGTTCCAGATCAGGATCATTTATAACAGGCCTATACGTTCTTTCATGCCCTGATATGACATATCCAGCTCTCTCCAATGTCTTATAGGTTTCATTCCATAGGGATCCCTTGGGTATAGCGAACTTAACCTTCATCATCTTTTCCTCCCGTCCCTTAACCCCAATTAACATGATCTTGTGAAGTTTCTCCCTAGCTTTGTTTCTAACCTACTAAAAAATTTTTTGGTCAACTAAATTGATTCATCTCATTTATCTTTTTGTTTTTCGACCATACATGCTTTAGTTTATTTTGACGGGTTCATTTGTTTCAATTGACTTTTTTATTGCTTCCAGTACTGTAACTGTTTTCCGGGCTTCGTCTAGCGTGACAGGTTGACTTGTTCCATTTAAAATTGAACGAACAAAGTCTTGGATAAACAATTCATGGTAATATGCGTACCCTTTAAAATATGTTTTCTGTATCACTGACTTAAGCAGTCGCAGGTTCTTGTTCATGAAGTCCCTTGCTTCCTCAAGAGGAGTATAGTGTCCATGTATTTCGATTAAGTAATTATTTCTTACGTCTGTCTTCAGTATGCCCCCTGTACCCACCACCTCAAGAACATTGTAGAATCCTCCTGCCAAATAGGTGCACTCAAAGAAAGCTGTTCCCTTATCTACAAACTTCATTAACACTGAAACATAGTTCGTCGCCTTCATTGTTCCTAAATAGTCCCCTCCAAGGGCATACAATTCCTTTATGTCCCCGCCCAGCCACATAAGTAGGTCGATTGAATGGGAGCCTATGTTGTAGATAACCCCGCCCCCGAACTCGTCATAATACTGCCACTTCGAGACGCTCCACGATCCAGGTAAGTTGTACTGTATCCTGTTAGAAACACTGATTAAGTTACCTATTCTCCCTTCCTCAACCAACTTCTTCGCTTTCTTAATGGAAGGAATATATCGATGGTTTTGAACGACACAAACAGTCTTCCCAGACTTTCTCTCCCCATTGATTATCTCTTCACATTCGCTCTTGGCCAATGCAAGGGGTTTTTCAACTAAAACATTTTTTTCATGCTCCAAAGAATCTAAAACCATTCTTGCATGAAGATACGGTGGAGTACAAATATCCACAATGTCTAAATCCATTTCCAACATCTTCCTGTAATCAGTAAAGAGATGTTCAAGTTTAAAAGTAGACTTAACTCTTTCAAGCTTTTTCCTATCAACATCCGCAGCTGCTATGAGCTCCGTATTTTGGTTTCGAATCCAAATGGGAATGTGAGTTTTAATGGCTATTAACCCACATCCTATAACTCCCACTTTCAGTTTCCTAGCCATATAGAGTTCCACCTTGTCCCAGTGAAAAAACCCTTAACTTCACAATTCTAAGCCGAAAAACTTCAGTTAAAAACTGTTTCTTCCCTCCCCCTTTTAGTTATTGTGTTTTCCAAGAGTGACCGCAAACTTTATTTAAGCCCACAATTTTAGTATTACTTAAAACCTAAATGATAACACTCAACTCAAGCACCATATAAGGGAGAAAACCAGAATGAGCGTGGTCTTGACCCGAACCTTCAAGGATTTAAGCAATCTCCTTAAAGAATCACTTTTTTCCGAGGAGACCTCAAGCAGAAAAGGATTACTTCAACTATTAAATGCAAAAACGAAAATCATTACATTGTCCTCTTTCATTTTTGTTTCAGTAATCCTGCATAATCTTTACTTACTAATTCTCCTGGGTTCAATCTCCATCTTATTAGGTCTACTATCTAAGATTGACATAAGAGACTTGATTATAGGCACAACATTTTTCATTCCCATCTATGCAGGGATCATCATGACCCCTATTCTCTTTTTCCAGCACGGCGAGAACCTGTTGTCCCTAGAACTCCTAGGCCGCACATTGACGATCACAAAGGAAGGTTTAGAGGCCTTCTCAACATTCACTTTAAGGGTTTGGGTATGTGTTTCCTATTCCTTCTTGCTTTTCCACACAACGAGGTTCCATGAAATTGCGAAGGCATTAAGAAAACTTGGCTTACCTCCATTAATCTCCACCTCGCTTAGCATGGCGTTCACCTACACATTTTTCTTCATTGACATGATCTGGAGGATGCTAACTGCCAGAGAAAGCAGATTAACGGGTAAAGAAAGCTTCTTGAAAACAATCAAGAACACTTCATCCATTGTCGGGTCCCTCCTAGTTAGGGCATATGAGAAAAGTGAAAGAATAAACTATGCAATGATTTCAAGGGGATATAGAGGGGAAGTAATCACTTTAAACCATTCAGCCCTCAGAAAGAGGGATTATGTTTTCATGGCTCTCTCCTTCCCGCTACTTGCATTAGTCTTGTTTACAGAGTTAACAGGAGGATCTACGTGAACGAAGAAGTCGTGAGACTAACAAACGTTACATACACTTACCCAGGAAAAGTCATTGGGGTCAAAAACATTTCATTAAGCGTCAAAAAGAAAGAGAAAGTCCTAATCCTAGGCCCAAATGGATCCGGCAAAACAACACTCCTCCTGCTCATAAACGGATTACTCAAAGGCTTCAAGGGGAAGATAGAAGTATTTGGAAAGGAAATAAACAAACATAACCCCTACCAACTTAGAAGGAAAATGGGCTTAGTGTTCCAGGATCCAAGAGACCAACTCTTTTCTCCCACAGTATGGGATGACGTGGCATTCGCACCGTTACACCTCGGCATTTCAAGGGAGGAAGTAAACAAAAGAGTTGAGGAAATCCTAAGAGAACTCGAAATTTGGCACCTAAGAAACAGGCCCCCTTGGAGGCTGAGTGAAGGAGAAAAAAAGAAAGTAGCCCTTGCAACCGTCATAATCATGAAGCCAGAACTCCTGCTTTTAGACGAGCCCTTCGCAAACCTTGACGAAGAAACAATAAATGAAATCCTACACATACTCAGAAAAATAGGGAAAGAAAGAGATTTAACCCTCATAACGACAGGCCACACCGTTAACCAAAAGAAAATTAAAGGGTTAACCCAAAAAACATATGTCCTCAACAAAAGAAAAGAACTGGAGAACTATTACGTTGAACCTTAAAGCTCTTGCCCATAACGTCTTCATCATAGCCCCACATTCCCAGGGTTAAAACAAAAAAGTGAAAAGCCGCTAAAA
>JAOZGF010000288.1 GCA_027491845.1 Thermoproteota archaeon
AAATAGCTTTACGTGTTGTCAAATGAAGAAAAAATATGGTTTTCTGACTGAAACACAGTTTAACGTCTTAAAAATGAGGGCAAAAGGATTGACGCAGCAAGAGATAGCTAGAGAACTAGGCACCACACGTGAAAACATTACGTTGATAGAGAAAAGGGCAAATAGGAATGTGAAGCTTGCAGAAGAAACAATGAAAGCCTACAAGTCAATAATGGCTGTGGCAAAAGTAACCGTGAAGCCGGGAACCCACCTAGTAGATATCCCTAGAATGGTGATTAATTCAGCGGACAAGGCTAACGTCAAATTAAAGGCGAATTTCACGAGGATATATGATGAAGTAAAGTTTAAAGCAAGCGAGAGCGTTAAAGGAACAAAGGTTGTAAAACCCATAACCATTTTAATAATGAAAAACGGAGACATTGAAATATGAAGGAAAAAAGAGGAAGAGTGGAAAGAGAATACCCTAAAACACCTTTGGTAGCTGTAGGGGTACTGATCACTTCGCCTCAAAGGGACAGGGTTGTCTTGATTGAAAGGAAACATCCTCCAAGTAAGGGTTACTTGTCAATACCTGGAGGACTAATAGAAGTTGGTGAAACGGTTAAGGACGCAGCTGCAAGGGAAGCTAAGGAAGAAACAGGTTTAAACGTGAAAATAATAGAGCTAATTGACGTTATAGACAGCATTTGGTTTGAAGGAAGCAGCAGGAAACCAAAATATCATTATGTCCTCATAGATTTCCTAGCTGAACCTGTCAGTGGAGAAATAAGTGCAGGAGGAGATGTGGCAAAGGCAATGTGGGTTAAAAAAGAAAAATTGGAAAACCTAAAAGAAAAAATGACGGAAACTGTCAGGTATCTTCTATGTAAGACAGGCTTTTATGATGATCCAAAGTACAGGGAAGGATTCAAGGGGGTTTTCAGGTTAGATTAACAACAAACGAGCATGCTGGAAGTTAAGTTAAATTAAAGGCTTAAACTTCCATTTTTCCTTTTCCAGGTAAATTTTTGAAAGCAGCTTCACCGCCTCGTTCCTCGGGAGAACCATAAAAAGGGCTCCAACATGCTTGCAAAACATCTTCTTGACAGACGTCCTTCCCCAATCTGCACAGTCATGTACTATGTATCTTTCCCTGCTGTCTATCTCAACGAAGTAATCTTTAACCCTAGACCTAATCCTAGAATCAGTTTTAACTAATTTAACCTCTGAAGAGGCTATTTCAACAGCCCTCTTAAGTCTTTTCCTGTCCATGAAAGCTTTAATCAATGAATCAAAAGTCATTTCGCTTACCTCAACTTTAGGCTTTAAAGGCGGAGGGACAATGGGTATGCCCTCGCTAAAATACTTTTCAATCCTTTCTTTAGCCTCTGAAGCCCTTTCGCCAGAAGCCAACGCCATTAACTCAATCATTTCCAAACAATTCTTAGGTGCGAAACCTTTGAAATGGTTGTTAAAATACCCATAAACAATTCTTGTTTTAGACTTAAGTTCTTTAAGTTTCCCCACCCATTCCCTCAATTCCTCAAGGGAATAGTGATAATTGTACCAGGGCCTCTTTCCCTTCCCATGCCACCTCACATAGGAAAAGTCGGCTGTAACGATGCAGACTGGCGGCAGTAAAGGCTCATCCACCACCGTATAGGCCACGTTGAACTCCTTTAATAAATCGTAAACTTCTCCTTTCAACCAAACGACGTCCCTGAACTCTATGGAGAACATTTGTTCACTAGGTAAGATTTCTAAAAACCTCCTCAGCTTTCCTATGTTAAACTCAAACTTGGGGGGAAGCTGTATAAGCAATGGCCCGAGCTTCTGCCTTGTTTGAAGAGGCCTCATTACCTTAAGGAAATCATTTAGTTCTTCCCTCGCATCAACAAGTTTCTTTCTATGGGTAATTGTTCTAGGGATCTTTGCGGAAAAAACAAAGTCTTCAGGAGAGTTTTTAACCCAAACTTTAACCATCCACGCAGGTGGGACCCTGTAGAAGGTTGAGTTTATCTCAACCGTTTTGAACACTTGACCGTAAAACCCCAATTGGTCCTCTTTTTCAAGGTAAAAGGGACCGATCCAGTCCTCGTAACTCCAGCCAGATGTTCCCAAAAGGATTTTTTCCATGAGAACTGAAACCTCGATGGATTAAAGAGAAGAGGGGTTCCCCATGCCCTCCATACTTTTCCTGCTTTTTACTGGAAAACCTAATTACGTAAAGTTATCCTTAAAAATTCTACCCCTATTGTCCTCCATAAGCTTCCTGAAAGCAGCAGCATCTAGAGGGACACAGATTGTATCACTCTATTACTCATTTCTACTTTTCCATGTAGATCCTAACTTGTTACTTTTCCTATGGTTTTCACTAACCGGGGAAAAATGTTTGAAATGCTTTAAGCAACCCTTTCTTAAGAGAAGAAAAGGAGTTAGTACAATAATAGGAATAGTTTTTCTAGTCATTATACTTGTTGCAGCCGTACTTTTCATGAACTGGTCTTGGAGTAAGCTGATAACTGCTGAGACAAGGGCTAGGCAAGAAATGGCTCAACATGAAGCAGTGAGAAAGGACGTGGACTTTGAAGCCTACAAATGTGAAAAGGAAGATGTTAAAGGGATAACACTCATAAATAGTGGTGGAACAACTCTCCATGACGCTAGAATCATGGTTAATGATACCCTGCTTGAAATGGAGGGGGGAGGAAAGTCCTGTCCTGTTCTTCATTCTGGAGAAAACGTAACATTTCTTTGCACTCCTATTCCTGAGGTTGCGTACGTATCCGCAAGGGAAGATTCAAGGTTACTCTACGTTAAGTCATTGGTCGTAAATCAACCCAGCTGAAAACTCCTTCGAGAAAATTTGGAGGATAAAGTTTAATGTGAACCTTGCAAAGGAGAAATTCCTAGTTTATGTCCTTCAATGGGGTCTCTGAACAAAACCAAGCCATCATGTTCCTTAAGGACTTCTCTCCAAGTCCCGGACTGAGAATCACATCAGGAAAACCCAATGTTCCAGATACTACCTTAAAAACCCTTTATTCCTGTTTCTTCGTCTTTGAGTAAAGCTTTCCTAGCTTAACTTCTCTTGCAAGGAGGGTTCCCTAAAGGAAACGGGAAGCAATAGGTAGTTAAGTTCTTCCCTCTAAGCCGTGTAACTATCCTATTACTCAACAACTTTGAGGAGGAGCCTGTTATGATTATTCTGCTTTTTGGATTATGAGTTCTCTTACAGCTATCCTCAGTCTTTTATAAGCTGCACTTCATCCAATAACACGTATTTTTGATAAAACCCTATTCCTTAAAAACCCTTAAGGCATCCTTTGTTCCCGTGAAAGGATAAAATTGTGTTGAGGGACATGTAAGGGACATGTAATTTTCTCTCTATAAAGCTAGGTCTCTTCTTTCAGCAGACTCATTACTACAGGGAAAAATAAATGAGGAAATTTTCCTTCTTATAAGGAAATTATTTAAACTTTTTCATCAGCGTCTTATCCTGGATAAGCCTTATTTTCTCAAATAACCTGCCTGAAATAGAGGGGTTCTCCGTCAGTATTTTTTTTGCATCACTCAACGAAAGGCCTCCAGCTAAGACGATTAAAGCGGTTTTCCCATGTTTTGAAACCAACTGAGACGATTTCTTTAATTTCCTCCATAACCTGTTTTTTTCCAAGGATGCTTCATCCTTCAGAATTATTTCCTCAACCCTATCCCTGTCTTCCATCACTGCACCTATCCTCTTTGAACCGCAAGAAGGGCACCTAACAACATTGTTGATTTCAAAAACTTGTTTTTGGTCAATGTATCTCCTACATTGGACACAAACGAGGGTTAGCGTTTCTGTCAGCAGTCTGGCTTTAACGGAAGCTATTGCGGCTAACCTTCTCTTTTCAGGATAAATCGCGTCAATGCTGGCTTCTAAACCAGTGATGTCCTGTTGAGCCAGCGGCGTTAGGAAATCGTTTTCACCTAGGTTTACAACTTCAATTTCTTTTTCAAGAATTTTCTTAAGGATTTCTTCAGCTCTATCTACATCCAAATCTCTTTGAAACATCTCATTGAGTGCTTCCTTGAACAAGGGAGTGTTTCTCAGGTTGCTTATCAGTTTATCTAGTGTTTCAGCTGTGAGTTGAGCCTTTTTTTCAATAACCCCCATTCTCCTAGCGACATGATTAAATCTCCACCTGAAGAAGGATGTTTCGGTTAAGATAGTTTTAAGCAGATTACTTAGGTTATCTCCTCCCTCTATTTTGCCTCTGACCAGAATTTCTTCGATGTCGAAGGTACTTAGCCTTGGATTTCTGAGGATCACCCTGTAGGGATTCTCCGTTATTTTGATTGTTTCCCCCAATTTATCCGACAATTTCTTAGCT
>JAOZGF010000021.1 GCA_027491845.1 Thermoproteota archaeon
GATTTATGTGGAAACTTTAAAATGCAGGGTTTAAAAAAAGGCTGTTGGAGGCCCTAATAAGGGCAAGGTTTTCTTGGAAAACTGAAAGTTTCCGCTTTAATCTGTGTCTTGACTGTTAAAAGACGCTGTATATTAGTTTAAGCCTGCTTCCTATGTTCATTTACCTTGTTTCTTCGTAAAAAACCCTGTATCTTTTTGGCAGGCCTTTCAAAGTATCCGTTTGAATTCCGTGGTACGGGATGGGGTACCTTACACCCTTTGACTTCAGTTCTTTTAGTCCTTGAATTATGGGGTTTAGGGTTTCCGTTGGTAGTGCGAAGACCAGCTCTCCTTCTGGAACGTGCCCGAACCTCAGTTCACCGTAACTAGGCATTGTTAAAGCCGGTTTTTTCATGACCAGACACCTTGCAATTGAGTCGGAACAGGCTGATTCGCCTGAATAAGTGAAAACAAATTTTTCATAGTTCATCCATTGTAGCGCGCTTAAGATCAAGGAGGCCTGGGCTGGATTCACGTAAATTACTGTTACCGGAGGCTTCGCTTTCACCTTCTGAAGGGGCGCCGTCAACAACGTACTGTTTTCAACATAGGGGGCTCTGTAGATCTCTTTTAGTTTTTTTTCTCCGTCTCCAGGTTTTTTAAACCAGTATTCTCCATATGCTCTGATCAAGCCTTTTGGAAGATCCTTTCTTAAGCCGAATATATAGCCGCACGTGTAAGCTAGGTCACGCTGGGTTGCTTCAATGCTCCATCCATATATTCTAGACAGCATTAGCATTTGACAGACTCTGAGTACTTTCACTCTCAACTGTTTGCTGTTGCGCGGCTTTTCAACGTAATCTGCAGCATCGTTCCGTGCTATAAAGAAACCCACACAGTTACCTTTCAGGTTAAGAAGAGCTTGAAGGCTTAAACAAACCTTTTCCAAGTTCAAATAGGAAACACCTTTCCCCAACACTGCTTCAAGGGTATTTTCAGGAAAAACTTTAATTAAAAGCAAGGGTATTTGAGGCTGAATTCATGCTTCATGAACGTAGCCTTAAATTATCTTTAGCCCAAGGAAGACTTGGTTAACATGGATTATTATCACGTTTACACGGAATACTGGACTATGTTGGACTATGAAAACTTTGAAAAGCCTTAAAAAACCTTGAAAAAGTGTGTAATTGGGATTATTGAAGTAAACGTGGTTTGCCAGTGAAAACATGAGGCATTAAATGTTTAGGCATGCGAGGAATACGCTGACAGGTAGAGCGAGGTTTTCTTTAAACACGTTTTTAGTGAGAAAAATTGTTCTCTTTAGTTTTCCTGAGCGAAAGCCTTTAATTTCTGGTTTCTCCCTGTATTTAACCTCGAAACCTAGGAGCCTCCTTCGCTCAGGACAACTACGTCAACCTTTCTCTTGTTTTTCCAGTAAAAGGTTTCGTATTTCCTTGACAGGTGAGATGCAACTACGCTTTCAGCTATTATGCTTTTTTCCCTGGGAGGAACTAAACACCAAGAGGAAAACGTTTTGTAGAGGAAGGGATCTGTGAAATGTACCTTCTTGTTTTTCGCGGAACTAATGCTGCAAGTGTTTTGGGTCAATGTAGTGTAAAATTTTCGCTACAAATAGTTCTTGGAAAAGATGGATGTATTGGTAAACTGTGGTGTGTGATCTTAATTCGAATTCTTTCGCGATATTGTGCCAGCTTACCGGGGACGGGGCTTTCTCGATTAATGCCTTAACTATTCTCTTGGCGGTTTCAGTGCTTCTCTTAATTTTCATCAGGTCACTTTTAAACCATGATAAGTATGTGTTTACTGCTTTTACACTGATTCTTCCACGTGTCAAAAAAGATTTGAGGGAAAGAGGAAACCCTCCACATGTTAAGAATTTATCGAAGAGATCGTTAAGCTCATCCAGGTAGATTAGGGCTTTAAAGCATTCATTGATTTGGTTTACACTTAAGTTTTTTAGTGCAGGCAGCTTTTTATATAGCTTGGGATCAGCTACCTTGATAAATTCCCTGAAAGAAAGGGGGTGAAGGAAAAAGTCCTTTCCGTGCCCCCTTCTACCGGGAAATATTCTACCTCGCCCCTTGCAACCATGCTTAAGGAACCTGTTAGGAGGAGCACGTCATTTTTCAGTTTCCCCACATCTATAAGGTACTTAATAGTTCTAAACCATTCCTTGGGAAAGGTTATTTCATCCAAAAAAATAGAGCTTTGATCAATTTTCTCCAGCGACCTTAACTTCAAGTAGAAACTGAGAACTTTATCTAGCTCCTTAAAATCAGAGAGCTTGTCACATCTAAAATAAAAAACACTTTTCGGCTCCACACCTTTCTCTAAGAGTTTTCTCACGAGTAGCTTGACCAAAGTTGTTTTTCCCACCTGTCTTGAGCCAAACAAGAAGTGCAGGGCAAAAGGCTTCAACTGAATCTTCTCCATGAGCTCTGGAACCCATTTCACTCTGCTAAGCTCCCAATTCATCAAATCCTCATCCTCGCACAGCTCATCCTCCCACCAGGGATTGTTTTCCAAAATTTCTGCTTCCATGCTTTTAGAATCGCCTCTACAAGCTCTTAGAATCCCCTCTACAAGATTTTACGAAAATAAACCCAAAAATGCATAAGGAACTGTTAAGCCCTCGCTAGTAAACTTAAGAAGTTCGAAAAACTTCCTTTTCCCAAAAATTTTTAGTTTATAACCTTTTACTGACGAATATTAGGAAAACTCGACTCAGTGTTGTTATTGTTGCTTCTTAAATCACTTGGTTTGAGCAGTTGATGCCTTAACCTTGTTTAACAGGCTTGTGGGCTGCCTCCCTAAATTTTTCGGGCTCTTGAGTTGTTGAAGAAATTCTTTTTTTAAATGATTTTTGAATAACCTTTTCCTTCTTTACCTAACGTTTGTCCTTAATTTTTTGTTGTTAGGGTAATTAGTATGGAAGAATTGGTTTATGTTAGACGGGAAATCAAGGGGCAGCCTTCAACGCCGAGGGTTAAGAAGAGACTTAAGGAGTTGCTTGAATCAGAGCCTCGTATCGATGTTGAAAGATGCGTGCTCTACACAGAATACGTGAGGAAACACTGGAACGAGCACCCCTACGTTAGGCAGGGTGGTGCGTTAAAACACGTTCTCTCCAACATGACTCCTGTTATAAGGGAGGACGAATTAATTGTGGGCAGTATTTCCAAGTATGTTCGCGGTGCACAGCTTTACCCTGAGCAAGAAACAAAGTGGATGGAGGAGGCTTTAAAAGGCGTTGAGAGGGAGGAAGAAAGGTATGTAAAGGGTACTAAAGCCGATTTGAAGGATAAAGAGAAGACTTTGAGGTTGGGCATCTACAAGTTGAGTGTAGATGATAGAGAGGTTCTTGAGAGAGTTGTGGAGTTCTGGAAGGGCAAAGACTGTAGGTCTCAGGCTGAAAAACTTCTTTTCCAAGATAAAGACTACTGGATTTTTGATGAATGGCAGAAACAACTTGTTTTTCTCCCCTATATGTTCGATGTCCCTGAAGGGAGAGTGATAGTTGATTACAAGAAAGTCATTGATGAAGGCTTGGAAAGTATAATCACAAAGTGTAATGAAAAAATCAGGAAGTTACAGCCCATTGATTCTGAAAAGAAATACGAGAAATATTGCTTTTACAAGGGAGTAATTCTAGCGTTAGAGGGAGTGTTGGCGTTCGCTGAGAACTATGCGAGAGAAGCTGAAGGTAAAGCGAGAAAAATAAAGGATTTAAAAAGGAGAAAAGAGCTCTTGGAAATCGCAAGGATATGTAGAAGAGTGCCAAGACACAGGTCTGAAAGCTTCAGGGAAGCTGTGCAATCCTTTTGGTTCATACATTGCTGCCTACACATTGAACTCAACGGAAGAGGAATATCACCTGGGAGGTTTGACCAGTACATGTATAGGCCATTCAAGGAGGACTTGAAGAAGGGCAGAATAACAATGGATGAGGCTCTTGAGTTACTGGAGCTCTTGAGAGTAAAGCACTCCGAAATAGTTAGGGCGCATGCAAAATTCACGGAGTCCTATCTAGGTGGAAGCACTTACCAAAACCTAACGTTGGGAGGCGTTGATGAAAAAGGGAATCCGGCGGACAATGAGCTGTCTTTGCTTGTTCTCCAGGCAGGGATCAATGTTCAGACGCCTCAACCCACTTTATCGGTTAGATGGAACAAAGAACTAAGCAAGAAGTTTAAGAGGAAAGTTGTTGAATGCATTAAGGCTGGGGCTGGCTATCCAGCAATATTTAACGATGAATTAGGAGTGAAAAGGCTTATTAGTTTTTGCAGGGCAAGCCTGGAGGATGCGAGGGACTGGGCTCCATGCGGATGCGTTGACATGCAGATTTGTGGGAAGAGAATGCCAATGTATGCTATCCCCCACACAAATTTTCCTAAGATCCTAAACCTCGTGCTGTTTAACGGAGTAAACCCTGTAACCGGTAAAAAATTGATTGAGACAAGCATAAAAGCTGAAAACGCAGATTTCAACCAGATATGGGGAGAATGGAAAGAGCTTTTGGGCAAAATCTTGGAAAAGGAAGTTAGGTATTGGAACGTGATAATGTCTGTTCATAACGGTATAGGCATAGTTCATCCTCTTTGCTCAGCTCTTCTCAGCGACTGCATTGAAAAAGCTAGGGGGTGCGCCAGCGGCGGATGCAGGTACAACGATTCAGCATACGTGATAGCCTGTGGAGGAATAAACGTGGCGAACAGTTTAGCTGCAATCAAGAAATGTGTTTTTGAGGAGAAAAGCTTCACAATTAAGGAACTTAAAAGGGCGTTGCTAAACGATTTCAAGGGCTACGAAAACATGAGGAAAGCATTGTTGGAGGCGCCTAAATACGGGAATGATAATGATTACGTTGATCGGCTGGCTGTTGAAATATATAGTGTTTTTGGCGACATCGCTGGCAAGCTGAGGAACTGGCTCGGCGAGCCTTGGAGGGCAAGCGGATTATCAGTTACTTCGCAGGTTGTTTTAGGGAAAGCAACAATGGCGACTCCTGACGGAAGAAGGTCTTTCACTCCGTTCGCTGATGGGTCTGTCTCAGCTTTTCCAGGAACAGATTTAAACGGTCCTACAGCACTCATAAGGTCGTCGGTGAAAGTTAAAGCCGAAAAAATGCAGTCGCTCCTAATGAACATGAAAATAAATCCTTCAGCTATTTACGGCGACGCAGGGACAGATAAGCTGGTTGGTTTAATAGACGCATTCATTAGGTTAGGAGGCTATCACATCCAGTTCAATATTGTGGATAGCAAAATGCTTCGCGACGCACAAAAACACCCTGAAAATTATCAGGACTTAATGGTCAGGGTAGCTGGGTTCACGGCGAGATGGATTGAGCTCGGGCCAAGCGAACAAGAAGAAATAATAAAGAGAACAGAATACATGGAACTATAATGCGCTGTTAAACTTTGTTTACTTGTTAACATACTTGGATAGATGAAGCCATGACACTGGTACTTGAAAAGAGAAGGGGAGTTATTACAACCATAAAAACCTTTGCAACACATGACGGCCCCGGCATAAGGACAACTGTTTTTCTGAAAGGATGCCCCCTCCGCTGTGTCTGGTGCAGCAGCCCAGAAACATGGGTTAAAGAAACAGACATATATTTCAGGCCGCAGAAATGCATGGAATGCGGGAAATGCGTTGAAGCGTGCGCTGAAAAAGCCATGACAATGGTTAAGGAAAGAAAAATAATAAGGGAAAAATGCAGCCGATGCCTAAAGTGCGTTGACAAGTGTGTTTATAGGGCCCTCGAGAGAGTGGGTGAAACTGTTTCTGCAATGGATGTTTTCAGGAGGATTGAGGAAGACGAAGCCTTCTACCTTGAGTCAGGCGGCGGCGCAACCCTGAGCGGAGGGGAACCCCTCTATCAACCTGATTTCGCTGAAGCCATAGCTGCACTATGCAAGGAAAAAAGCATACATGTGACCCTAGATACTTCAGGTTATGGAGAAACAGGGATTGTTAAAAGGATTTTGAGAAATGTTGACCTTGTGCTGCTTGACATTAAGCACATGGATTCCTCGGTGCACAGGAAGCTGACAGGTGTCTCAAACGAGCTCATACTGAGGAATGGGGAGGTGATGGCTGAGAACTGTGAAGTAATTATTTCTATACCCCTTATCAGCGGCCTAACAGATTCCCAGGAAAACATTGAAAAAACAGTGAGGTACGCTGACTCCATTAACGTCAGCCACATCGACCTAATACCGCTACACAAACTTGGAGCACATAAATACATGTTATTAGGGATGAAATCTCCATTTGAGAAACTTCAACCTCCTCCTGAAGCCAGGATAAGGGAAATAGTGGAGTTTCTTCTCTCTTTAGGGATAAAGGTTAGCTTGAACAGGTTGTTTTAACAACCTTGAACAAGGCTCCAAAGGATTTTAAAGGTTCTTTCAGTTTTGGTGTATGGTTGACAGCTCATCCAACTGTTTCAGGGAAGACCAGTGTTAAAAACATTGTCTTCCTTGGATGAGTCTAACACCTGTACTATGACTTCCCCTAACTTCTCCCCGTCTTGACAACGTCCTCAATGGTGTTTTCACCTTTTACTTTAACGGAGACTGTGTGGTTTAGCCCGGTCCTAGGGTGATGTGTTCCATTTCTAACAAGGCATTGTAGCCTACGATAGTGCTGTTATGGTTGAAAACTCAGAACAGCCAGGGGAATTAGCAAAAAAGAATGGTTTCACAGGGGATAATGTTGCACTTGCAGCTTAAAGGCTGAGGGAACTTATTGTTTGCTTTTAGATAGCTTTTAAAAGTAAATTGGTATTATAGTAACAATTTTTTAAATAATGTTTGGTATTAAAGTATCAATATGGAAGATCAGAACCTTTGGTGGAAAAACCCAAAGTTAATTGAAAAAGATGAAGAATATCTTAGGTGGGCTGAAAGCAAAATAAAGTGGGTTCCAGCCATATTCGAGAAAATAAGAAAAGAACTTAAGCCTTTTTCATTACACTTCCTCTTCGGACCGAGGCAAGTGGGTAAAACAACTGTTATAAAGCTACTTATTAACTCTTTGCTCCACCGAAATATTAATCCTCTTGCTGTAATGTACTATAAATGCGATAAACTTTCCGATTATAAGGAACTAGACCTAATCCTCTCAAAATATTTCGAGGTAAGGGAAAGCGAAGGAATAAAAACTTCTTACATTTTCCTAGACGAAATAACCTTTATCAAAGAATGGTATAGAACGATTAAGTACTACATAGATATTGGAAAATTCAAAAACGACGTACTGCTGCTGTCTGGATCGCTCAGCATGTTCGTGACACGCGAAATAGAGACGTTTCCAGGTAGAAGGGGGCAGGGGAAAAACTTCATCATGCACCCTTTAACGTTCAGGGAATTCCTCAGCATCGTTAACCCAGTGCTCTTCAACCAAATCAAAAAGTTCTCATTGAAAGAGATCACAATGACTGAACTAAAGAAATGCTTTAAACTCATTCCGTGGTTGAACGAAATATACGATGCATTCTCAAAATACTTAACATGCGGGGGGTTCCCACTATCCATCAAATCTTTCCTTGAAAAGAAAAGGGTGAATGAGGGAATAAAATACGACTACCTAAGCTGGATAAAAGCAGATTTAGCCAAGCTAAGAAGGGATGAAGTCATTGCCAAAAGAGTTTTGAAGGCGGTGATCGAAAAAGTTCCCTCGGTAGTCTCTTGGAACTCTATTGCGAAAGAATACGAGGTAAGGTCCCATAAATCCGTTATTACGCATGTCCACGTACTCGAAAACCTTTTCCTACTCAATGTACTGAACTACATAGACCCAAACAAGTGCATAGAAATCCCATATAAAGGCAAGAAGATACATCTCTCAGACCCATTCCTCTACGACGTATTTGCTGACTGGTGCTTTACAAATAAGCCTGACGATCCGATCATTGTGGAAAGCACAGTAGCATCTCACCTGGCAAGAAAATATGATGTGTTTTACTGGAAGAACAGAAGAGAAATAAACGTTGTTGTGAGGGAAAAAACCGGCCTGCTGGGGATAGAGGTAAAATACAGGGAAAAACCGGCGGCTTCAAAAATCGTTGTGGGGAGAATAAAAGATACCGTATTCCTCTCAAAAAACAGCTACAGCAGTTCCCCGCTCATAATACCTGCTAGCCTCTTTCTAGCTTGCCTAGAAATTTAACAGGTTCCAACCAACCCTCCTCTTTACGTGGATAATGAAGATGTTGACCAAAGAATACTTTTTCTAGAAGTCAAAAAGGCAATAGCAGGGAGAACTGTGGTACAAAAAGGAATTAAAACACTTAAACCTAATTTCAGCCTAAATCGGAATCGACGTGTTGAATAAGGATTGAGGAAAAGAAAAAACAAACGAAAAAACAAACGAAAAAGATAATCTATTAAACTATTTAAGATAAAGTCAATGATGGAATCCTCGTTGACGATTGTCAAAGCCAGATTAAGATTGGAAGGATCAAGGGGGCAGGTAGAGGACATTATCCTAGTTGATACAGGGGCTTCACTAACCATAGTTGATAAAAAGGTGGCTAATACAGTCGGCGTCATCCATCTCAAACGTACGCTGACGCTTACGACTGTTTCAAGCACAAAATGGAGGGTGAACTTGTGGTTATTAACAAACTCATCGTTGAAAGAGAGGAATCACCCTATGCCTATCTACTTATTTTAGAGGCTCCCGGAGAGGTTAAAGAGATGTTAGAGTCGAAACAATTAAGCGACTGAGGGAATCATAGGTCTAACAGCTCTAGATGGATTCTAGTGAAAATTATTGTAACGCAAAAACCGAATGCTTGGAGTAGGGGTGAAGACAGGATGAAAACATAGGATTCCTGCTTACTTCTTACGCCTAACAAGCTGCCTTAATAGAGTTTGGCTTAAGAATCTTAAGAATCTTAAACTTGTTTCATCCTGCCCACAGTATTGGGTGCCAAGCAAATGTCCATCCAACATAAGGCATCTTTTTAGACCTATTAAGCAGCGCCCACAGTAAAACTTTAAAAAAGCTTTAAAACCAATACTTAGGGGATTCAGTCTTTCTTTTCCTCTTTTCAGGGTCTTTCTCTATCCTCCACTCACCTGAACCCATTTTCTCTATCACTATTCCGAGAGCCTCACCCAGTTTATCGTTTATAAGTATTTCTTGCTCTATGTCAGATATCACGGCGTCGCAAACAACGGAATCCGTATTCACTTCCTCAACAAAAACCCTGCTCTCCAACACGTCCTCAACCAAGTACTGCCTAGCAGGTCCGCCAGCGGTCCCCATGACCACTACACGCGCCTCCCTCGGAGGAGGCCAAAGGCCTAGTTCTTCAGCAGCTTTAACAGGAAGCAAGAGCTGAGGCTTCTCCGTCTCAAAACCAGTGTTAACCAATGCGGAAGAAACAAGCTCTTTTCCTTTACTTAGAACCCTTATCCTTAGTTTCACCCTTACAGCCATACTTATCTCTCAACTTCAAATTCAAACTATAAATGTGACCGATCCTTCTGCGCCTAACATAGATGTGACCAATTCTTCCGTAAAGCTTCAAAAGTAACCCCTGAAACAGGTTACTTGCTTAAAGGGATATAAATGTTTTCCTAAAAATTCAACCCTTAATAACAACAATGCTTAGGCATATAGAAGTTAAGAACACAGAGTTAAAAGTTAAATCCTAAGAAGAATGCTTTTTCTGTTTCCTTCCCAAGTGATCCAAAAACATGAATACTATACTGAAAACCTAGCTGAGAAGCAAAAAGTAAGGAGGAAAAGCCAAATGGAGACATCATGGCTTTTTCTCTTTCAAACTCAATTTTTTCCCTTGGTACGTACGTCTCTTTTACGAACCAACATTTACTACAGCTAATTTTTCAACAAAAATTTTTTGAAAGCCAGGTTTTCTACTTACTAGCAAAACGTTAAATAACTGTTGCTTTCATCAGGAAACGATTCAATAGGGAATTTATCTAAAAGCTTAATTATTTTTGTAAAAGCTTTAAGAAAGTTTGCTAGTTTTGCTGGTTTTTGGTTGATTTTATTGTGTCCCTTGCATGCTTTCTTTGGTTTGCTGAGCTATCAACGTTAGAATTTTAGCATTGTAAGCGGTGATGCAGGTTTCACTATTTCTTCTTTGTTTCTGCTTCCTCTTTTTTAGTTTTTGATGGTTTGGTTGTTTAGAGGTTAGCTATGTTATTATGGCTATGAATTGTGGCAGTGTTTGTTTGTCTAGGACTATTACTTTTTTCGGGTATTTTCGGTGTGGTTTTCCTGCTTTTACTTCTATTCTTAGGTTGTTTGCTATGCAGTCTATTTCATAAGTGTTTTTATAGTAATATACTTCACCGTATTCTCTTTGAAGATGTGATTGAACTATCCACTCGTACATTGCGCTTTCCAAGTGTTCCTCTTGGCTCCAGAAGGAAAGTGTTCTTGCTATGAATGGATCTAGAAAGAAAAATTTCTTTTCTTTCCTCCACATGATTTTGTGTTGTTTGCATGGGGCCACGTCTAGGATGAACAGGTTTCTAAGCGTTTCTACGTATTCTTGAACGGTTTTGTATGAGATCCCTATGTCTCTTCCAATTGTTGAGTAGGAGATGGGGGATGGTGCTTTTCTTAGGAGGCTTGAAATTATTTCTTTTGTAAGCTGCAGGTTTTTTCTTGCTTTTAAGATTTCCCCTTCAAACCCCGCTATGAATTGTTCCTCTGCCGTTGGGTCTTGGTTTATTGAAAGCGGGAACCCTCCCTTTTTTAGATATTCTTGAAAGAGGTTTCTCACTTTCTCTGTTTTTCCTAGTAGGTTTTTCATGTCTTTTTGTATGTTTCCCGTGGTTTCTATTTTTGTTCCGTGGATTTCCAGGAATTCCCTGAATGAGAGTGGTCTAACGATGATGTCTTTCCCCTTTCCCCTTCTACCTGGAAAGAGCTCCGTTTCTCCTTTGAGCTTGATTGTGCATGAGCCCGTCACTGTTAAAACGTCTTTTTCAAAAATTCCAAGGTCTATATAGCCTTTTATAATCCTCCACCATTCCGGTACACTTGTTATTTCGTCCAGGAAAATGTAGGTTGTTTTAAACCCCCTCATCCTCTTGAATTCCAGGTAAGTATCCAAAAGTTTCCTTAAGGAGTTTATGTCAGGAATGAAGTCACAGTTGAAGTAAAATATTCTTTCTTCCTCGGTTCTTTTAAGGATTTTTTGTATTAAGAGCTTTATCCCTGTTGTTTTGCCTGTTTGTCTGGAGCCGATTACAAAATTTAGAGAGAAAGGCTCCAAACTTATTTTTTTAATCCAATCAGGAATCCATTTAACCTTTAGTTTTCTCCATCTCTCAATCACAACGTCCTTTTCTCGACTCCACCAAGGATTATGCTTTTCAATTAGTTCTTCCATGTTATAGAACTAATATTTCTAAATTTTTTTAAGTATTTAGAAAAATAATTTCTATTAAAAGATGAATTCCCCTCAACTTAGTTTTTCCCAAGCTCTACTTGCTTTAGCTTCTAACAAGGGATTACCCTAAAAAACTATTGCTGCTTACTCAAGGCAGTTGTTCAACTAAAAAAAGAAAGTAAATGGTTCTAGTTTGTCATTCCCTAAAAAGCATTCACCCTAACACTGGAAACGTCAAGATAAGAGGAAACGAGAAATTTAAAGGAAATCTCAGATCACTTTAACTCGTAGTATTAGCTGCATTACTCTGACGCTGCTTCACAAGGTTAAATGGCAACACAGGTTTTCTGGATAAAAACCCTAGGGCTTTAGTTTTCTCCTCCTAAAAGCAGGATGATAGAAACAATAGG
>JAOZGF010000024.1 GCA_027491845.1 Thermoproteota archaeon
CCCGACTGCAGGGATTCCTCCAAGTTCAAACCCTAACGACTTAATTTCCTTGGCCTTGCCAAGTTTAACTTTTCCACCCAGTTTCCTTGACAGTTTTTCAAGATCAAGTTTGTCGTTTCCGCATATAACTGCCAGAATAGGTTTTCCTTCATGGAAGCAAATGAGGCTTTTAATAACGTTTTCAAGCGGTATATTAAGTTTCTCCGAAACCTTTCCGCTTTCCTTCCCCCACCACTTATGTTCAATTATCTCGGCTTTCACCTTGTTTTCTTGAAGTAATTTTTTTGTTCTTTCCACCCAATTCATTTCATCTTCCTTAACATTCTGTCAAGTTTTTAATTGGAGACGAAAGAAAACTTAAAAAGAGGGAGGGAACAGTCTTCACCATGAATTTTTCCGAGCTTTTAAAGTTTTCGCAGACAATAGATGAGAAAAGCTTTAGGGAATTACTTAGCCTAGAACCTGTCTACGGAAACTACATAATTAAAAATGGTTCCCTCTTGGAGATAAGGGCCAAAGGATCGGTTCTTGTCTTAGGAGACATACACGGTGACCTTGAGTCAATGAAAAAAATTTTTGGATACGTAAACTTAGACAAATTTTTGGAAAAAAGAGAGAACGTTGTTGTTTTTCTAGGCGACTACATTGATAGGGGTCTTCAGCAAGTTGAAGTTTTAGCTTTACTTTTGTCCCTCTTAAAAATCTACGGTGAAAGAATAATCCTTTTAAGAGGGAACCATGAGCCACCTCCAAATTTAACCCCGTACCCACATGACTTCCCCTATGTTCTTGAAAAAAGTTTTCCAGGCAGGGGAAAAGAAATCTATTTACGCTCATTTGAACTTTTTCAGAAGTTGCCTCTAGCTGCTTACACTGAAAACGGAACCTTTTTCGTGCATGGAGGCCCCCCAATAAAGAATTTAAGTTTGGAGTCCCTAGAAAAACCTGATTTAACCGTGTTGGAAGAAGTCCTGTGGAGCGATCCAACCGAAGAAATAGAGGAGATAGAACGTTCGTATAGGGGGGCAGGTTTTCTCTACGGAGAGAAAATAACTCAAAATTTTCTAGAAAAAAACAACTTAAGGGTAATTGTACGGGGCCACGAACCCTGTGAGGGATACAAATTAAATCATGGAGGAAGAGTTGTAACGCTTTTCTCACGTAGCGGAAGCCCATATTGGAACGAAAAAGTTGGCTTCATGCTTTTACCTTTAAGGGAAACCATTGACCCTGAAAAAATAAGTTTATATATAAAAACCCTATAAAATCCCATGAAAAACAGCTTACATTAGAAGAAAAAAGAAATTAAGCTTTGCAAAAAAGATGGCTAGTAGAAAAGTTTTCTCCAATAGGTGTAAAAATGGTTATTTTAAGCGACAAGGTTAAGGAACAAGTAAAGGAGAAATTCAGAAAATTAGAAAAGGAAGTTGAACTGATAGTTTTCACACAGGAACCTCCAGAATGCGAGTTCTGCGAGGCAAATGAAACCCTTTTAAAAGAAGTTTCAGAGCTCTCAGAAAAAATAAAACTGGAAATTTATTTGTTTAGGAGAAACAAGGAAGTTGCAGAGAAATTTAAAGTAGATAAAATACCTGCAGTAATAGTAACAGGTGAAGCCCTAAACGAGGAAGGCCGCATTAGGTTTTTCGGGGCGCCGCTGGGATACGAATTTGGCGTACTAATTGAGGACATATTAGATGTTTCGAGAGGTAAAACAGACCTCCCAGAGGAAATCCTCAATGAACTGAAAAAAAATAAACGAAGACGTTCACATACAAGTGTTCACCACGCCAACTTGTCCGTACTGCCCTGTTGCCGTAAGAACCGCGCACAAAATGGCTATAGAATCTGTCAGGGTAATCGCTGACATGGTGGGATCCGTTGAGTTCCCCCACTTAGCTAATAAATATTCCGTGTTTGCCGTGCCTAAAGCAATTATAAACGAAAAAGTAGAGGTGGAGGGAGCGGTTCCACCTAAAATTCTCCTTGAGAAGATCAAAGACGCCCTTACCCGGTAAATTTCACTAAGCAAACAGCCAAACAACATTGCCTTAAATCTTCCTGGTTAAACAAATGCATAGGGGAATGTGGGAGGATCATTGAGGCTTTACTTTATCTATGGAAGCGAGTTTGCAGAGAAAGTCATAGGCACCCTCATAAATT
>JAOZGF010000026.1 GCA_027491845.1 Thermoproteota archaeon
GAAAAAATCCTTGTTCAGGTAAGGGGAATATATTCAACCGCCTTAACTAGGCTGTTCATAGATGAAGGATACGAAATCGCTAATCCATCGGAAAAAATCAGGGACAGGTTTAAAATAGAAAGCTTAAACGCCCAACCACATATTTACGTAAACTGTAAACCAGACTTGCAGGGGATAGAGATAATAGGGAAGCCTTCCCTCATAGACGGGGTCGTTTCACTCCTTCATGAAAAACTAATTGACTCGATAAGCTGGAGGAAGGTCGCTGTAACGCCTGAAATCTACATTGGAGTAATTGAACACATGGATTCAGAAGGGATAACAGTTGACCTGGGAAACAAGAAGGGTTACTTAACAAGGAAGCTGCCGATAAAAATCAAAGAAAGAGTTCTGGTTCAAACAAAAAATGAAACGAACTCCAAACACCTACTGTTAACCGACAAGGTTACATTGCAGGATGTCAGCCTATCAATAACAAGGAAAAAAGGCTTCAACCCGAAAAATAAGGGGGCGTTAACAACGCAAACAAGCAAATGCCTGATAAACGTGCCCCCAAACTGGTTAATCGCCATGAAGTCCAAGTGGAAACGGGAAAAAACAGAGTATTTAAGGAGGCAGTTGAAAAGGCTGGGTGAAAAAGCGTTGGAAATCGAGAAAAAAATGAGGGAGGGAGGACCCCCAGGAAAAATAATGGATTCCTATGAAATAGCTGAAATAGAGTTCCCTCATAACTCAAAGAAAATTCTTGACAGTCTCAGAGAGACAGTAGCTCCAACAATTAAAGGACACCACTTTTACAAGGCCTGCGGCAAACCATTTTCATCTGCCGTTGAAATGGCTGAAAACCTGATGGGCAAGAAACCCCTGAACCAAATCTTAAATGCATTCGAAAAAACAGTTAAACCCTTTCTTCCAGCCGAAGGAGACGTCCTTGAAATCGAACATGTCAAGTTAAACGGCAAACTCATAAGGTTAGGCCGAGCCCTGATCAAGGGATATAAGGCTAATAAGGGAGTTTTAAAGCTTTACAGGGAAATGAAAAGCGGAGGCGTTTATGACGGCTTAAAGATAAGGAAGGAGGCTGGAGACTACTCCGTTAGCCATATAAAGGTGAACGAGTGGTTTTACGTAACAACCTATTACTCAAGCAATGGGAAGGAAAAGGGCAAGTACATAAACATTAACACGCCTGTTGAACTATACCCCAAAAAAATAAGGTATGTGGACTTGGAGGTTGACATTTGCATGCTGCCTAACGGGGAAGTCAGGGTAATGGATCTCGACAAGCTGGAAGAAGCCTTGGGTAAGGGATTCATTAGTTTGTTCCTCAAGAGAAAAATTGAAAACAAGGTCAACCTGCTTGTTAAGACACTTGAAGAAGACGGGGTTGAGAACGTTTTTGAACAGGAATTTTGAAGTAGTTGTCGCGGACATAGACGGAACCATCACGGATGAAAAAAGGTTACTGGACTTGAACGCCGTGAAGATTATAAGGGAACTTGAAAAAAAATTAATTAAGGTTTGCCTAGCTACAGGAAACGCTTTACCATTGGCAATAGGGATTTCAGGATACATAGGGGCTTCAGGACCTGTAATCGGTGAATCAGGAGGAGCTATATGGTACAGAAACCAATTACATGTTTTAAGCGACATAAACAAGTGTAGGAAAGCCCTAACTATTCTAAAAGAGAAACTGGGTGAAAAGGTAAGGGAGAAACCAGGAAACGTTTTCAGGGTCGCTGACCTTGCGCTTGAAAGGAACATTGAGATCAGAGTTATAAGGGATAACTTGATAAGGGAAGTGAAGGCCTTAGATAGCAAGTACGCCTACCATTTAATATGTAAGGGTGTGGATAAGGGAATCGGGTTAAAAAAAGCCATGGAACTGGCAGGCATACCCCTAGAGAAAGTCGTCGTTATAGGAGACTCTGAATTAGACATCGATATGTTCAGGGTTTCAGGATACTCAATTTCACTGGCAAACTCCCCTAAAAAGGTGAAGGAAGCTTCTGATTACACCACCATGAAACCATACGGTGAAGGCTTTTGTGAGGCCATAAAACATGTTTTCTCGCTCCTAAACAATAAACGTTAAATAGTAGGATTAAGAACTACATACTTGGCTCACCTTCCCTGGTGATATGATAATGAAAAGCGAAAAACAGGTGAGCATGGATCTTTGCACGCCGACATGCAAATACTTCCGCTGCAGCAAAAGGGCCATGAAGATAACTGAAAAGAGAGGGTCACGGGTGATCAGGGTGGAGTGCAGTTGGGCCATGGAGAAATGCATCGGGTCAGAGTGTAAGTTCGCCTATTGCGTGAAAAGGGCGATGCTACCTAACAACAAGTGCAGGTTGAAAAGAAAAGTAGAAGTTAAAAGCGGGCTTGAACTTGAAAAAGAAGTTGTGCAAGAGGAAGAGATGATTAGAACCCAGCTGAAAAAACTGGGTAAGCACTATAGGGAATGGGAAAAACTCATGTAAATATAAAAGTTAAGTTACAGGTTTTAGGGGTTATAAACAGGTCTTTTCGAAAGGAATATAGGCATAGTCATTTCTCTCCTTGGATATCCATTCAATTCTTTTTCAATCAACCGAGTGAACTCTTCAACGGAAAACTCGGCTGTCCTGTTTTCCTTTCGCATTCTAACGCTTAAAATGTTTTTCTTGAGTTCTTTTTCCCCTAGGACGATTATGTAGGGAATCCATTCCCTTTCAGCCCTCATAACCTTGTAATTAAGTGTCTCATCTGAATCATCCACGTCAACCCTGATCCCCTGACCCTTCAGTTTCTCGGCTACCTCAAGCGCTTTATTCAGGTAGGTGCTTGCAACTGGAATAACCCTGACTTGTATGGGGGCTAGCCAAGTTGGAAGTGCTGGTTTCTCTCCCTTCCTCTTCATTTTAACTGCAGTGTCGAAAACCGTGTAAAGATATCTTTCTACTGAGCCTATTAAAGCAGTGTGAATTATCACTGGGTACTTCTTTAATCCATCCCTGTCTACGAACTGTATCCCAAACCTCTTCGCATTACCTATGTCGATCTGGAAAGTGCCTATTTCCCTAGGCCTGTTCAGTTGATCTATTATGTTGTATTCAACGTTTATGACCCAGTAATAAATTCCGTCAGGGACAAGGTTTATGAGAACAGGTTTACCTTCTAGTTCCACAAGTTTGCCGATGAAACTTTTCCTTTCACTGTAAAACTTCTCGGAGACATTATAAATAGAGACGTAGTCCCTTCCCAGCTTCCTTATTTCCTCATATATTTTTGAATGTACTTTCAGCGCTTCCTTTTCAGCATGACTTAAATCCCTACATAGGATGTGGAGGTCAGGCATGTGAAGCTTCCTTGTCCTGAAACAAAGCAGGAGTTCTCCGCTTTGTTCAAGCCTGTAACTATCTGCAACCTCAAAAACAGCTAACGGAAGATTCCTATAGCTTATGTTCCAGTCCTTTAACATGGAAAACTGCTGATGGCATGCTGCATACCTTAAAACAAGGTTTTTCTTCTCTGATTTTAAGGAATAAAGCCTTGAACCAAAGAGTTTGGCGTGTTCCTTAACGGATGGAACCGATAAATCAAACATGTTTGTTCCCTTAACGTTGAACAATGAGTAACCCAGGCTGAGGGCTACTTTCTCTGAATACATTCCCACTAGGTCGAACATTATTGATGCCTCAGGACCATATCTCATGTGTCCAAGGTCGGAGTATGACTCCCATTCAATTCCGTATTTCCTGCATATTTTCAAGAACTCTGGGGTTGATTTTGTTTCACCTGAAGACTTCAACGCTTCCCTTTCAACAAGGCACTTGAAATCATGTTCTTCCGGCTTAAAAACGTATTCTTCAACGTTTACCTCTTCTCCTGAAGGGGTCAAAACAAATTTTTTTGTTTTTATCCTGATTTCTTCCTTCTTTTCCTCCTCCACGATAACTTGACGTGAAAGTTCAGAGAGAGGATGTCCCTTACACTTTATGTTGAACTCTTTGTACCAACCGAATGGGGCCCTTGTAACCCTGTAACCTTGAGCACTTAATTTTTCCTCCAACTCCTTAAGTATGATGAGGGCATAAGAGGGAGAGGAAGGAGTGGGGGTTAAGTGCACCCAGGGATAAAGAACGAGATTTCTGGAGCCAACTTTCCCTGACAAGTCACTTATTTCCTGTAAAGCCCTTTCAATTAAGACTTCTTTTTTGTCTTCATCGGTCTCCTCAACTGCAATGAACAAGACAAGGCACTCCTCAATCCTTTTTCTCTCTTTAACAATGGGTTCAGCCTCCTTAACCGCCTTTTTAACAGGGGAAAACTCAAAAAAATCCGAGTGAATAGATAAGATCTTCAATTACTTAACCTCCGCCGAAAAAAGTTTGCTTGGTGTTTTGATTCCATGAAAACACTAATTTCCTTCACGTTTTCCTTTTTTTAGCTTACACTCATTCTCCCAATCATGCCCATGTTTTAAGTTTTTTGTTTCTAGACACAACCTTCATTGCCTTGGAAAGCTTTTAAACATGAGCTTTGAATCATTAAACAGTGACTTTTAAGCTGCCGTATCCAACCACAGAGGATCTGTCGCCTGTAACGTCCCCGCTGGTGGCGTATTTTAGGAGCTGTGCTTTTTTTGCACCTAATTCTTTAGATGCGAAGACAGCTGCAGAAACAGGGCCATACCCACACATTGTTATTCCGTGTTCTAAAACTGTTCTTTGAAGTTTTTCCTCGTTTAAAGCAAGTATACAGTCTATTGCTTTTTTATCTAGTTCCAAGGCTTCTTCATGTGGGACGTAATGGGAGAAATCTGTTGTGGCTATCACAACTGCGTTTTTCCCCTTAATTGACTCTGCCACAGCCCTCCCAACAATCCTGCTTGCATTCAAGTTCTGCCACATCATGGTTATAGGGACGAACTTGAAATTTTTGCCATAGAGAAATTGCAGGAATGGGAGTTGAATTTCAATGGAGTGCTCGCTTTCATGCCCTCTCAAGTCCTCTCTTATCATGTCGTTTTTAGACTCAATTTTCTCTGCGATTTCACCGTCTATATCCACGGTTCCAAGTGGAGTTTCCCATGTCCCTCTTACCATTATGGACACGCCTGAACCAATCCCTGTATGATTCGGACCAATTATCACGAAGGTGTCTGGTTTCCCGTCTTCCGCTAGGGCATAGTAAGAGTAAGCTGCAACAGGGCCAGAATAAACATAGCCAGCATGTGGAACTATAATTGAAACTATTTTCCTTTTACCGTCTTTAACCCTAGGAATCTTCCTTGGACCAATTGGATGAAGGAAACAATTTTTAATTTGCTCTAACAATGAATCCTCAGTGCCAGCATACCATGAACCTGCCAAGATAGATTTCCTAAACAAAGAAAACCCTCATCAACAGCCCTAATAAGCTTAAGGGGTTAAAAACTTATAAAACTAGGCTACCTTAAAAAAGCTTATATTGTGGTAAAAGGAATGGTGGAAAGTGAAATGAAAATTGTTTATGTGTCATTCATACTTACACTATTGTTCTTAGGGTGCCTCGGCCAGACGCCCGCCCCAACCCCGACTGTAACGCAACCAACAGTGACGCAGCCTAAAGCCCCTACTCCAACAGAAACGAGGCATTATAAGGTATTGTTCATAATTTCCTACAGCGACTTTAGAGATGAAGAATACTCTGTCCCCAAGAAATTCTTGGAGGAAAAAGGGGTCATGGTAGTTGTGGGGAGCAATAAGGAGGGAGTCGCTACAGGGGTTTTTGGTTTAAAGGTAAAAATTGATGTCGCCATCCAGAACGTCCTTGTTGACGAATACGATGGAATCGTTTTCGTTGGGGGTCCTGGAACTCCTCAAAACCTTTGGGGCAACAGTCACGCGATAAGGAGAGCTAAGGAAGCATATGAAAAAGGAAAAGTCTTGGCGGCGATTTGCCTGGCTCCAGGAGTCCTCGCAGAGGCAGGAGTCTTAAAAAACAAGAAAGCAACTATTTTTCACACCGCCAAAAACAAGTTAATAGATGCAGGAGCCATATACGTCGATAGACCTGTGGTTAGGGAGGGAAAAATAATTACTGCAAGGGGGCCTGATGCTGTAAACCAGTTCAGCCAAGCCATATTTGAAGCATTAAGCGAGTAAAAACTTCTTAAAGAAAGTTTAGGCCAAGCCTTCCAGTGAAGGATTCTTTCAAGGGGCCTCCAGAATTACTCACCGCAAAAAATAAAAGTCCAGCTAGTTAATCCTTTACCTAGAGGATGTATATGTTCAGTATAGAGGAAAACCAGAGATCCCTTGAAAACTGCGACGGATACACATGCATTTTTAGGTTGGTTAAGCAAGCAGTATGGAGCGTTCTGTCAAGGGAAAGGGCAGGCATCTCGCTTGGCCTGCAAGAAATACCTTACATGGTGCTTGCCTACCATCACATTGGGTCAAATTACATAATAATAAACAAGGTTGCCTTAGAGATCGTTAAAAAAACAAATGACAAAAAACTAATAAACTCTTATTTGTTCGTTGTTTTACTGCATGAATACCTCCATTCACTGGGGGCTACTGAGGAACTTGCAAGGAAGCTTGCCATAAAGATAACTAAGAACTTCCTTGGAAAAAACCATCCAGCCTTTGAAATGGCCTCGAAAGGATTTGAAAAGTTTTTCCCTGAACTCTCCAAGATACCTTTCATCCTTGACGCTTCAACTTTACCGTCCAATGAAAAAATAGAGATAATTAAGAATTTCAGGGATACACAGCTAGACTACATAGTTTAACTCTCATTAATTTTCATTAACCCTTTTCCTTCTTTTATGCCGCCTCAAAAGATTACAAACAAGTTTAAGTGTGCTGCGTCAGGGACTGGGAAACACGATTCAAAGCGCTTAACAGGGAAAAAAATAAAAGCAACTCTTGGGTAATTAACTTGCGAACGGCTTAAAAGGTGCTTCCAGGTGTCCCATCCAAATGAAACTTGTTTTCATAGAACTAGATAAATT
>JAOZGF010000031.1 GCA_027491845.1 Thermoproteota archaeon
AAATACTTCTATACTGGGCATCGCTCAGGAACATCTCATCAGACATCGTTTACTCAACACACAGTGACAAACCAATAATAGAAATAGAAAAAAACATGCCTCCAGGCCTCTTCACAGCCTACACCGCATACAAATACATGTTCAACGAAACACCAGCCGACTACTCGGAAGTCTACATTTATAGTGAAACAAGAAACGTCAAAAAAAGATTTCCACCCAGGAAAGGAAAACCAAACGTCTTCGTGTTAAAACAGGACGAACACCTCTTAAAGTTCAAAAGGATACCCATAGCCCAGCTATACGTTGACCTATGGAACCTAGACACCTGGTACGCAAACGAATACCTAAAATGCTTAGAGGAGAAAATAAATGGAGTTCTGGAACAAATCGGTCCTTGAGAAAAGCTGGAAAACCCTGCTTGAAATCAACAAGAAATTCAACGTCATACTCATAGGGGGCTGGGCAACCTACATACACACAAAAACATTAAAGTCAAGGGACGTAGACGTCATAGCAGACTTCGAAACACTACAAAAAATCAAGAAAACCTACTACCTAAAGAAAAACCCTAAACTAAAAAAATACGAGGCAATAGTGAACGAAATATCAGTAGACATATATGTTCCATACTTTTCCAACCTACCCATCCCCCCGGAAGACCTGGAAAAACATGTTGTCCACCTGGAAGGATTCAAAGTTTTAAAGCCAGAGCCCCTCCTAATCATGAAACAAAAAGCAGAGATGGAAAGAAAAAACTCAATAAAAGGAGAAAAGGACAGAACAGACATCTTAAACCTCTTAATAAACGCAAACATAAACATGAAGAAATACATTGAATTAACAAAGAAATACAACCTCCCACATTACCCAACCCAATTAAAAAGGATAATTCAAGAATCACTGAAAGAATACAAATACATGGGCATTCAAAACCCAAGGAAAATTAAAAAGATAAAGGAAAAATTACTAAACCAATTACAACATGAAACTCAACAGCGCAAAGTCTCATAGGAAGAACCAAAACGCAAGATGAACTAAAGGAAAAATCGAAATTAAAGTAATACTTAAAAACTATTTTTATTGTCATTACTTTTAGTGATGACATTGCATACAGTCACAGTTAGGGTTAACAAAGAATTAAAGGAAAAAATGAGCAAAATCAAAATCAATTGGTCCGACTACATCAGGAAAGCTATCCAACAAAAAATCATACTGGAAGAAAGGAGGAAAGCCGCTGAAAAACTTCTTGAAAGCCTAAAGACAGGAAAACACGCTGTCCCAAAAGGATTCATAAACGAAACAATAAGAAGAACGAGGGAAACACGTTGACTGTTTACGTTACAGACGCCTCCGTTGCATCAAGGTTTTTACTAGTTGAAGACCTGTCAGACAAAGCAATACTAGTTTTAGAAGACTTCCTAAACAAAAAACTTGACTTAAAAGCTCCAAAACTAATAATTTACGAGGTTGGAAACACCCTGTGGAAAGCGGTTGAACAAGGCTTCATAACCCTAGAAGAAGCTAAACAAAAACTTTCATATTTTTTAAAGCTCAGAATAGGCTTCATAGAACTAAATGAAGAAGAAAGCATAACGGCTTTAGAGTGGGGCGCCAAAAACAACGTGACCTATTACGACAGCGTCTACATTGAATCCTGCAAAAAAATCGGAGCAACCCTCCTAACAGCCGACAACACTCTCTACGAGAAAAGCAGCAAAATAGTTCCAGCTTTACATTTAAAAAATTATTAAGAACAAACCTAAAAAATTAAAACATAATAGCGGTCTTTCCCTATTACCAGGCATACACCCGCATCTTCTCTTTCCAGCCAAGGAATTCTTCAATGTAGTACTTCGATACAGTAAATAAAAATGATAGATCATAATCCATTCCCCATAACAAAAAAGAATTACGGCAAAGCGCCAAAAAACACATGGAGGACTAAAGCTATAAAACTCCCCTAACAGCATAGGAATAAAATATAATAAAGGATAAAAATTGATAGATAAAGTGTTAAAACCAATGGAAAAACTGAAAGAATAGGTAAAGTTAAAGAAGGAAGAGTTATAGGGATAATAATACCAGTTGAGGAAGAAAAAATTGGCGATCAGGGTAAAACTAAAGATAAAAGAGCCGAGAAAGGAAGTTAAATCCATTGCACTTGTAAATTCTGGCTTTAAAGTAAACAAACCAAAACCACTAATCCCCCATAAAATTAACAGAAAAACCAGGTATCTACCCTCCAAAGAAAGAATCGAAACTGAGAGAAACTGGAAGCTGCAGGAGGAGAAATAACACAACTAATAGAAATAGAAAACATCGTTAAAGTGAGAGTAGTAACAAACGACAAGGAGGGGCGAAGAGACATCAGCCACCGCTCTAATATCACCCAGGGAAAAAGAAGCATTAATAAGCGATTTATTAACAGACAAACTTGGAATAATACTGCTGAAACAAGGATCCGGCATATGGAGGTTCATCGACGACCCTCAAACATGGAAAGAAAAAGCGAAAAATGAAAACAAAATTGTCTTCACAGCCCTTTCAGGCCTCCTCTTCACCCCATTCCGCATTCTTCAGCCTCCCCCCTTAATCTCTGAATGATGCAGCCGAAACCTAGAAGTAATGGTCATGAAGCTCACTTTGCTCTTTTATTGTTCTTCTCGTCCAGTACACCATTCCACAACAATTCACCTCCAAATGCTATAGGTTGCTCCATATCCATGCCAGATAATTGCTAGACATCTTACCCCAAGTCCATGTAGGAGGCTTGTCTACTCCATGTTTAAGAGGCTCCCCAACTTAACAGCCATAAACCACTCCACACCTATCCACATCATCTCCCTTAAACGAACTATTAAGGCCTTCAAGAACTCTAGGGAAAAGAGGGAGGCTGCCGCTGATAAGGAGTTTAAGAAACCCTAACCACCTAAAAACTTACAATAAACACACCCATTAACAGCTTAACAAAACAGCTTCCAACACGCAAAAAAAATAATTTCACAAACAAACACCACTACAAGAAACCCACAAGAAACAACAAATAAATAATCTTTTAAGCAACCAAAAACAAAGTAAGAACCAACAATCTCCATGAAGAGGGAAACGGCTTGGTTACTGCTTCAGACGTTGTTGAAGCATTCAAAAAAGACAAGAAAGCCTTGAAAGAGCTTAGCGAGTTAATAGTTAGTGAACCCGACATAAGGCTGGCGATAATAAGCACTGTCCTAAGAGACATAGCTACAAAGGACTACGTAGACAAAAGACTAAGGGAACACGAGGAAAGCATAAACAACAGGATAGATGACCTAACCAGAAGCATAAACAACAGGATAAATGAAACAAACAAGAGGATAGATGACGTGGCGCAAAACATAAACAAGAGGATAGATGACCTAACCAGAAGCATAAACAACAGGATAAATGAAACAAACAAGAGGAT
>JAOZGF010000034.1 GCA_027491845.1 Thermoproteota archaeon
CACGTGCTGAAGAGTTCCTGAGGGGACGTGGCGTGAAGGTTGTGACTGTTTGTGGTTTCCCTTACGGGTTTAACAAGCGTGAAACAAAGGCTTTTGAGGCGGTTAAAGCCGTTGAAGACGGGGCTGATGAAGTGGATGTGGTTACAAATATTGGTAGGGTTAAGAAACACGACTATAACTACGTGAAGGAGGAGATCAAGGGAATCGTTGATTCAGTGGGGGACAAAGTGATTAAGGCGATCATTGAAACCTGTTATCTCAGCGAGAGCGAGATTAAGTCTGTTTCTAAAGTTGCCGTTGAGGCTGGCGCGCACTACATAAAAACTTCAACTGGTAGAGGTGTCAGGGGGGCAACTGTACGTGATGTAGTGCTTATAAGAGAAGCTGTAGGTGATGAGGTAGGTGTGAAGGCTTCAGGCTCCATAAAAAGCCTAGATAAGACTTTAAAACTTATTAGGGCAGGTGCAAATAGGATAGGTAGTTCAAGCAGTGTAGAAATAATGAGGGAAGCGATCGTTAATTTCAAAAAAGGGTTGAATTTTTAGTTTTGTAGAAGTTCATTCTTGCGTTTTGTTTAGATTAGGCTTAGCTTTTTAATTCATCTCGGGAGCATCGGTTTTTTAAGGCTGTCTTCAATGAATGGTGAAAAATTGGCTTTACTGGGTGTATTAGGCCCGTTATTGGCTTTCCTCTTTATTGGAGTGTCCATATTTTTTTCTCCTTGGTTTAGGTGGGATTCAAACGCTTTAAGCGACCTTGGGCATTGTGTTAAGAGCGATGTAGCTGTTACATATAATTTTGGCCTTATCCTTTCAGGTTTCCTGCTTCAAGTTTATGGTTTCACCGTCATGGGCAGGCATGCAAGATTCACTGGCTACTGCGTTGTTGTTTCAGCTTTTTTCCTTCAATTGGTTGGGGCTTTTGACGAAATCTATGGTTTCACTCATTATCTTTTTTCCATTTTACTTTTCGTTTCCATGGGTTTTTCCACGCTTGCCTATGGCCTTGAGAAAAGGTGTCTGTTAGCTTTTATTTGTTTCGCTGTAAGCTTATTTTCATGGATAATTTACTGGTCAGGCTTTTTCAGGATTGGTGTAGCTGTTCCTGAATTGATTTCAGCCCTGTCAGTTCTTCCCTGGCTGTTTTATTCGGCGGTGAAGATTTATAGGTCAGGATAGCCAAAAAAAGGGAAAGTTTTGGGCGGCTTCCGTTAGCTTCCTGTTAGTTCGAAGGGAACTTTTCCATGCTCTATCCAGGCATATATTGTGTGGTATACTTCCCTGTGAACAAGTTCTTCAAGCATTAACCCGTGTGCAGCGTTTCCGAACACCACTAACTCCTTGTTTTGGGATCCAATGGCGTTTAGCAATTGTAGAGTGTTGTTCACGTTGCAAAATGCATCGTGGGTTCCGTAGAGGAGTAGGACAGGTACCTTGATTTCAGGCAGGTATTTGTCTGTTGAGAAGTTTTCAAGTTCAAGGAATGGTCCTGTCGGCATCATAGGCGTTCTTTCCAGGCTTGCTTCCTCAAATGCATCAATTACTTCCTCGTCATAAGTGTAGAGAAGGCCTTTTACAGGGTTCTGTTGATGTGGTCTATGCCTGATTTAGCCAGGTTAATTAACTTGTTCAGATGGATTGAACAGCTGGGTTAACGGAGTTATAGACGTAGCTGAACATCATAAGGCCTTCAAGGTCCTCCTGGTGTTTTCCAGCAAACGCAACAGCAACATGTGACCCGTAAGATAAGCCTCCGATGAAGATTTTGTCAACGTTCTCCTGTTTCTTTATGAAGTCCACAACTGCCTTTACGTCTCGGGCGCATGATTCAGCTCTAACCAGTGTACCGTTTACATGGGTGCTTTTCCCATATCCACGCATGTCTAGGGCGTAAACATCTATTCCCCTTGAAGCAAGGTAATCCATTAAGCTGAATCTTTAACTTGAAGATCCCACACTAGGCAGCCTCCTTTTACCCAGTGGATGAGTAGAACAACTTTAGTTGGTTTGACGCCGACGGCCTCCTTTTCCCTTAAATATATTGAGATTCCTTCTGGAGTCGTTACCGTCCATTCGTTCATTTTCACTTGGAGTTTGCCTTCAGCGTAAGCCTTTAATTTTTCAGAGGCGTCCTTTAACTTTGAAACCTTCGATTCTAGGGAGGATACCTTGCTTTGGAGACCTGAAACTTGTTCGTTGAGCGTTGAAACCTGTTTTTTCAAGTGTGGATATTGTCGGAGATTGGACTGCAAAGCCAACTGCATAGCCTACGAGGAGGCCAACGATAAAGAGGACTGCTAAGCCAGCTGTGAATGTTTTCCTTGAAAATCCTTTCTCACTCTATGCATCGTTTCTAAATGTATTACGGGCGATTGCTTAAAAATATTAGTAAATTGTTAATAGTTACAGATTCAAAATGGGCTTTTTAGGTAATAAGGAATTGAAAGGTTTATGAAAAAAAGGCTTCTTAAACTACCTCACTATTTTTAACTTTTTTCTTCCAGCAACCAATTCCATAGGGGTGTGAACTTTATTTTTTTGTCGTTGAACACGATGCTGTCTTGGTAATCCCAAGTGATGATCAGGAGATTTTTGCCTCCCACTAATTCACTAACCTTGACAGGGCTTCTGAGCTCTCTCTTTTCTATTTCATCCAAGTTTGTAGCATAGGTTACCTGAATTAATTGCTCTATCTTACCGTCCTTTCTGAGAAGGAAGTCTACCTCGCGTTGCTGTGGGCCTTTGAAATAAAAAAGGTTTTTTCCTGGCGTAAATCCCTGTTTAAGCAGTTCTAGAAATACTGAGTTCTCCATGAGTTTTCCAATGTTTTCAGATGTTTTAAGCGGGAAGATAGATAGGAGCCCATTGTCTATGACGTAAACTTTTCTTGGATTTCTAACGATTTCAGAGTATTTTGCAGAATAAATGGGGACGAAGAAAAAGAGGAAGACTTCTTCAAGGATTTTTGAATATCTTATCACTAAATCAGTGCTTATTCTATGTCCACGGTTTCGAAGAATGTTTCTGGTTTTTGTAAAGGAAACATGTGAGCCTGTTCTCTCGAGCAGGAGATTAGCTAGCTCATCTATGACCATTTTTTTCCTGATTTCCACTCTACTTTTGACGTCTCTTTCTATGATGTCTGAAATGGTTTCCTCGATATAGGCTAAATCTCCTTCCATGACGAATTTCGGGAAAACGCCGAACCTAACGTAGTTTTCCATTGCGTTCTTGATTCTTGCCTCACTTTCTTCTGTAATTCTTTTCGCTTTTAACCCGATGAAGTCGAGTACTTCGGTGAAGCTCAAAGGGAAAATCTGTATTGACTTGTGCCTGCCTGACAGGAGTCTTCCATAATCTCTTGACAGTAAGCTCCTTACCGAACCTGAAATCAAAAGTTTTATCTTGCCTCCGAATTCATCGTAAAT
>JAOZGF010000126.1 GCA_027491845.1 Thermoproteota archaeon
AACAAGTTTCATGATGAATTGAACAAGATTCTCTATTATTATTATCGTTAGTTTACCCTTTAATTTTTTTATCAGTTATAATATGGGCCTTATTTCTTCAACTGTTAGACCTGAAAAGGGTTCATCGAGAAGAAGCAATTTAGGGTTTAAGGCAAGGGCTCTCGCTATTTCTAGTCTCTTTAAGTCTCCGTGAGGCAGTTCTGACGCAAGCTTGTATTTTTTTTGTATAAGGTCAACTTCTCTAAGATGCTTCTCAACAGCTTGAGCTGTTTTCTTTCCTTTAACTCTTCCAGTAGCGTAGTAAGCGACGAGTACGTTTTCAATTACGTTCATCCCCTTAAATGGCTTGACAAGCTGAAATGTTCGGGCAATTCCTTTCTTAGCTATTTCATAGGGCTCACAGCCATCGATTTTTTCCCCACAGAAGAAAATTGATCCTCCATCCGGTTTTAAGTACCCCGTTATCACGTTAAATAAAGTGGTTTTTCCAGCCCCATTTGGGCCTATTACCCCTAGGAGTTCTCCCTCATCGACTTTAAAGGATACATTCCTTAACGCCATAAGTCCTCCAAAGTTCTTGCACACGTTCCTAACTTCCAATAAATGCAGCTTAACCCACCTTCATGAAGAAATTTTCTGAATAAGTTTTTTAATGGGCGAAATAATCCCTTCAGGGAGAAAGAGAAGTATAAGGACGGCTGCAAAGCTGAAAATAAGCAACCTTATTGTTTCAGCAATCCTTAATGTTTCAGATAAAAATATTAGGAGGTATGCGCCTAACGCAGGTCCAACGATAGTATATACTCCCCCGCTTACAGCCATCATTACGATATTCGCAGTTGTAGGAACAACTGCTAAGGTTAGGGGGTTAACGATGGTCATGTATGTTGCGTAAAATCCCCCTGCTAACCCTGCAAAAAAAGAACTAAGGAGAATTGTATAGAGCCTATATTTAGGTGCCTCAACACCCAGCGACATCGCAGCATCCTCGTCATACCTAATGGATCTGAAAAGCACGCCGACATGCGACTTGTTAGCTATGAAGTACATCACTCCTATGGATAAAACCATTAAGATAAGGGAAACATAATAATTTGATCGGATTCCAACAGCCAGTTGCTCAACCCCGCATATTCCCTCTTCTCCTCCGGTTACTTCAGAGAACCTCAACGTAACCATCCTCGCTATTTCAGCTACACCCGCCATAGCTAAAGCGAAATAGGCTCCTCGAAGCTTAAGGAAAGGTAAACCTAGAATAAAGCCGGCGGCCAAGGCTGCGGCTGCTCCAGCAACGATGCACGTTAAAGGATGAAAGCCGAAGAAAACGTTTAAAATAGCGACGATATAGGCTGAAAGCCCAAAGAAAAAGGAATGACCTAAACTCAAATAATTTACGCACATTAAAATGTCCCAACTTGCTGCAAGGATTGCGAAAACATTTGAAATAACAAAGAGATGCATTAAGTAGTGATCCTCTCTTATAAAAGGAAAAGCGAAGAGAATCGTCAAAATAAAAACCGTAATAAGCAAGGGAAGGTTCCTTTTTTTCAGGAAGAATCTTTTTTGACTCATGTTTTCTTCCCCATGAGGCCTGAAGGCTTTAAAAGAAGCACAATTATCGTTGCTGCAAAGCTAGCTATGAGCCCCCACCCTGGAGCAATCAAGTATGACGTTATGGAGTCAGCTAACCCGAAAATAACCCCTACAATTAAAGCCCCTGATATGCTGCCGAGGCCTCCGCAAATCACGATAAAAAAAGATATTAAGAAGGGAACCCACCCCATTGCCGGATGAACAGTAAACAAGGGGGAAAGAAGGGAAGCGGAGAAGGCAACCCGTGCACATCCCACCCCAAAGGTTAAGAGGTAAATTCTGTTAACGTTTATCCCAAGTATTAAAGCAGCTTCTTTATCTTGGGCAACCATCCTTATGGCTTTCCCTGTCTTTGTATTTTTTATGAGGTAGCTAAGCATGAAAACCACGATGAAAGCAGTTAAACCTGCAAGAACCCTTTGATAACTTATTGATGCACCCAGTAACTCTAATTCCCCGCTGACAAAGCCAGGTATGTTTCTATAGAAAGGGCCGAACGTTAAAAGAACAACTTGTTCAAGGAAAATCGCCAAGGCAAAGGTGAGGATAAGGACGTTCACATGTAGGTGAACTATTGGATGTATGCTTAACCTGTAAACAATCATGCTTAGAAAAAAAATGGAAAGGATTGAAAGGAAAACTGAAATGTAAAGGTTTACACCCCACGTGTAGAATAGGTAGGTCAGGTAGGCGCCGAGCATGTAAAAGGCACCGTGGGCGCTGTTAACGATGTCCAGTATCCCGAATATAAGGGTTAAACCTACCGCCATTAATCCGTAAACAGCGCCCATTGTTAAGCCGTTGAGGAATATTTGCAGTGTAATGGAGGGATCCATTTTTTATCCCGGTCTAGGCGTATATGGCTTCTCAGCAACTTTTTCAGGCCAAATGATGTATCCATCCCCGTTAATCCATTGACCTATGAGGCCTATTACGTATTCTTCGCTCCAAACAGGGTCATGTGACTTGTCAAAGGCATATCGCCCGCAAACCCCTGTGAAGTCCGTTTTTTCCAAGGCTTCAACGATTTTGTCTGCATCAAGGCAGCCTGCTCTCCTAATGGAATCCACTAGAACATATATTCCATCATATGTCCTTACGTCTTCATAGTTTAATGGCTTGTATCCATAATTTTCCACAAATTTCTTGTAGAAAGACTTTGTCTTGGGGGTGATAGAAATGTTCCATGCAGCTGCTCCAAAAGCTATGTA
>JAOZGF010000053.1 GCA_027491845.1 Thermoproteota archaeon
TTGATCTACATATGGCTTGTGAAGGTCTAATTTTTCAGGTTCCTTTAGGGCCATCTCCCTTAATTCCTTGATTCCTGAAACCATGTGTTGATGTTTACATTTCCCGCACACCCAGATGGGCAGCGGAGTCCCCCAATACCTGTTCCTGCTGAGAGCCCAGTCAACAAGGTTTTCAAGGAAGTTTCCAAACCTTCCGTCCTTAATGTGGCTTGGAAACCAGTTAATCTTTTCGTTGTTCTCAAGTATCTTGTCTTTAACCTTGGTTGTCTTGATGAACCAGGTTTCGAAGGCATAGTAAAGTAGCGGTGTGCCACACCTCCAACAGAGGGGGTATGTGTGAGTGACCCATTCATCCTTGAAAAGAAGGTTTTTCTTTCTTAGTGTTTCTATTATTTTTTCGTCAGCATCCTTCACGTACAGTCCCTGGAGTTGAGGGACGTCGCTTGTGAATTTTCCCTCCCTATCCACTGGTTGAAGGACAGGTAAACCGTATTCTTTGGCTAGTTCATAGTCTTCCTCTCCAAATGCAGGGGCAATGTGCACAACCCCTGTTCCCTCCTCAAGGTTAACGAATAAGCCGTTTGTAACGTAAAAGGCCTCCTTATCTGTTTTACAGAATGGGAGTATTTGTAAGTATTCTTTTCCTTCAATTTCCTTCCCTGAAAAAACTTTTTCAATGACGTAACCATTTCCCAAGACTTCTCCCAGTTTCTCTTTTGCAAGAATTAATTTTTCCCCTTTAAACCTAACCTTAACGTATTCAAAGTCAGGGTGAACCGCTAAAGCCACGTTGCTTACAAGGGTCCAAGGTGTCGTCGTCCAAGCCAAGAAAAACGTTTTTTCCTCATCCTTAACTGGAAACTTGACGTATAGGGATCTGTCCTTGACCTTTTCGTATCCAAGTGAAACCTCGTGACTGCTTAGCGGAGTTCCGCACCTGGGACAATAAGGTACAACCCTGTAGTCTTTAACGATTAATTTCTTATCCCACAATTGCTTCAGGGACCACCAAACACTTTCAATGTATTCGTTGGTCAACGTTATGTAGGGGTTCTCCATGTCAAGCCAGAAACCTATTCTTTCAGTCATTTTCACCCATTCTCTTTCGTAACGGAAAACAGAAACCCTGCACAACTCGTTAAATTTATCGACACCGAACCTCTCTATTTCTCTTTTGTTCTTTATGCCGATTTCTTTTTCAACTTCTAGCTCAACAGGCAGCCCGTGGCAGTCCCAGCCAGCCTTCCTAGGAACGTAATGTCCCTTCATGGCCATGTACCTGCATACAACGTCTTTCACGATCCTTGTTAAGGCGTGTCCAATGTGAGGTAAACCATTTGCTGTTGGAGGTCCTTCAAGGAAGACGAAGGGCTTCTGGTTTTTCCTTTTTTCAAGTTGTTTTTTGAAGATGTTCCTTTCTTTCCAGAAACCCAATATTCTTTCTTCAACCTCCTTAAAGGAGGTTCTGGGTTTAACGTCTAAAAAAACCCCCAATCCTGTTCAACTCCCGCACTATTTGTGATTTCCAGCTAAACCAATTTTTCGCTCGCTACTGTTTCGAGTTGAAAAGCAACCTAAGTGCAGAGGCGATTAGGTCTTAATAAAACTGAACTGTAAAGGTTAAAAAACCTTTTCCTTTAAAACCAAGAGTCAAGGGTTTTCTGTGTGGTTTCAGCATGAAACCTTTTTAACCTGTTTATCACTAGTTCAATCCTCTTCCTGTTAAAATCCCTTTCGTCGCACAGGAACCTAATTATGTTTTCTTCATCACATTCCCCCCACTTTATGTCGTAGTCATCCGTTACTTCCGGTTCAAGGAATATTTTTCTTATTTCCTCTAAGTCCTCTTTCAACTCTATCTTTTTTTCCTCCATGATCCTTTCAATTGAGCCGTAGTTTTTTATTAATTTTAACGCTGTCTTTGGACCTATTCTCTCCACTCCCTCGTTATAATCCGTCCCCACAAGGATTGCAAGGTCAACTAATTGTTCGCGTGTTATCCCTAGCTTTGACAGAAGCTCCTTCAACTCAATTAATTCAGGAGTTAACTTGTAATATGCCTGTTGTTTTCTTAAGAACCTCTTGCCTGAAATTGTTAAGTACCTCACCAGCCTGGGTGAACCGAAAAGAAGCGAGTCATAATCCCTTGAACTACTAGCCCAGGCGTCCCCCTTTAAAGCCATGTAGGCTGCTTGGGCTTCCCCTTCAGATGGGGCTTGAACCCATGGAATACCCATGTAACTCAAGAGTTTCTTTGATTCCTCCGCCATTTCCTTTGAAAACCTTGAGGTTTGCACGGCCTTCGACCATGCCTTTTCATAATCTCCCTTTTCCAGGGCCTCTTTCCACTCTTTTTCAGCTTTCTGTTTTATTTCCTCCCTTTTCATCAATGTTTTCACCTTCGCGACCGGAGGTTTTCCGTCGAAGACCAGTACAGGTTTAATTCCGTACTCAATTAGCCTTGTAAGTCGGAATATTAATCCATTAAGGTGTGAAGTTATTCTTCCCCTTGAATCCCTTAATGGCTCCCCGCTCTCAGTTCTTATGAGGGCTAAGAACTGGTAAAGGACGTTGTAAGCGTCTAAGACGATTATTTTTCCGGATAAATCAGTGAAGTCGATTTTCTTGAAAGAAACCAAATCCTTAAGGTTTACGCCCAATCCCACCACTTAAACAAAAAACAATTATTTTGTTGGAAAACCCTATTCTTTTTGAGATAAAATTCACAACTTAAAAAGTTTGTTTCCAAGCGATTTTCAAGTTAAAAGGAGAATCTGGCTTGCATCAAAAAATAAGGTTATCATTTGGGTCTGCAGTCTTACTGGGGCTAATAAGGGCCAGGGTTCAGGTTAAACCGAAAACAGTTTACATGTTAACCTATAATGAAGGAGGATGCATTGCAAACTGCCTTTTTTGCTCCCAGGCAAGGCAAAGTATTTCAAACAAAAAATATTTATCCAGGGTCATATGGCCTTCCTTCAATTTCAACACGGTGATTGAACGGTTGAAACAGTACAAAAAAGATTTTTCCAGGGTATGTATCCAAAGCATGTTTTACAGGGGTTTTTACAGTGACATAAGGCAAATCGCTATGTCCATTGTTTCCGCAGGGATTCAAACCCTGTCCGTCTGCGCCCCACCACTTCAAGAGAAACAACTGACGGAATTGAAATCCCTAGGCGTTGAGAGGATCTGCATCTCAATGGATGCAGCTACACCGCTTATCTTTGAGAGAACAAAGGGAAAAATTGCTGGTGGACCTTACACCTGGAAGAAACATTTTAACAGCCTTTCCACAGCCATCAAGGTATTTGGCAATCACAGGGTTACAACGCATCTAATCATTGGATTGGGTGAAAGCGAGAGAGAAGCAGTTGAGTTTCTGTGGAGGTTCAGCCAATTAGGATTAAAAATAGGCTTATTCGCATTTACACCTGTTAAGGGAACTCCTCTCGAAAAAAAATCCAGGCCAAAAATAGGCCGGTACAGGAGAATTCAACTTATAAGGTTTCTTTTCGAGAAAAAACTGATTAAGCCGAAAGACATTAAGTATGGATGGACGGGGGAGATTAAGAAAATATTGATGGACCCGCAGGAACTCTTAGAAATAATTTGGAGCGGCGAAGCCTTCATTACGTCAGGCTGCCCACAATGCGACAGACCATATTACAACGAAACCCCAAGTGAAAAACCATATAATTATCCATGCAAG
>JAOZGF010000071.1 GCA_027491845.1 Thermoproteota archaeon
CTTTAATCAAAGGAAAAATTCTTTTGATAAGTAGGTACGACCCAGTAAAAACAATAGACAATGTAATGCTCGCCCTGAAACTCGTAGAGAACTATAATTCCTCATGCTTAGGGATAATTGTTTCAGAGGTCCCAGGAAACCTGTCAAATGTGAAAGACAGGCTGAAGCCCTTGTTCATGCAAATGAAAACAAACCTGATAGGTGTTTTTCCCTCAATAAGGAACATTCTTCCGCTGACAGCGGACGACGTAGCCCAAGTGTTAGGGGCTGAAATACTTGTTAAAGAGGGAATAAACAGGAGGATTGAAAACTTCGTTGTTGGAGCTCTTTCACCTGAAAAAGCTTTGAAGTACTTCAGGAGAAGCATCAACAAGGCTGTCATAACGGGGGGGGATAGGACAGATCTCATTATCGCGGCGTTAGAAACAGCCACTTCCTGCATTGTCCTGTCAGGGAACATTTACCCTGACGAACACGTTCTCCTAAGTGCACGGGAAAAAAGGATACCCATCCTCCTTTCCCCCTATAACACCTATGAAACAATTGAGAGAATAGAAAACATTGGTTACGGCGTAATGCATTTATCAAAAGAAAAAATAGGCAAGATAGTTGAAACCATAATAAGGGAATTAGATGTCTCGCTAATAATAAACGAGATAGAGAAAAAGTAGCCTGCCACTGAACTTGGGATTGACGCAAAAGAAAGACGAGGCTTTTCATGCATAAAAGCCAAGTTAAAAGGAAAAGCTAGTGGTAACATGGAGGAAGAAATAAAGCAAGTCATAGTTGTCAGGTCTGACTTAAGTATTTCTGAAGGAAAACTAGCCGTTCAAGTGGCTCACGCATCTGTTTCCGCTGCTGAGGCTTCAAGGAAAAACAACATTGATTGGTGGGAGAAGTGGCTTGAAACAGGTCAAAAGAAAATTGTGTTGAAAGCTAAAGACTTGAAGGAGCTCTTAACACTTAAAAGGAAGGCTGAAAAGAAAGGGTTGCCCTGTTTTTTAGTTGAAAATGCAGGGTTAACAGAGCTTCAACCAGGAACAGTAACTGCTCTAGCTATAGGCCCAGCTCCATCCAAGCTTGTGGACAAAATAACCGGAATGCTGCCTCTACTTTAAATTCAGCGTGTGATGCTACGTATTTTCATTATGAATGCGTAAATATCGCCGTCAATTTCTTTCTGTCCACTTTCTCAACTTTACAAAAACCAAATCTCTCGAATTGCACGATTTCTTGAGGTTTTATTTCCCTACAGGAGGGATCCCCGTAACCTTCAACCTTGTCAATGCTGTTTGGATTAAATTTTTCACCTATGTAGAGGGGCCTGGGAACATAAACCTCAACTTCAACGAAGTTGTCCGCTGGAACCCATTGAATTTTCGGATAATTCTTTTTAAGTTCGAATCCCTCAAATTTCCCGATGATTTCATGATTCACTTCCACTATTTCGACGTTAAATAGTTCTTTGAGTCTAACGTGCGATCCTTCCTTTAGCCTTGAGGCGTCTTCACCTGGAATGTAGAAGGTGTCTCTCACATAGAAAACCTTGTAGCCTCTAGACGGGAAATCAGGATGCCTTCTGACCCTTGCTTTAACCAACTTAATCCCTTTAACCTTGAGCTTCACAGGGTCGGGTGTAAAGAAATACCTGTTCGCAGCAGTGTCTATGATAGATCTGTTAACGCTGTAAAGCAATTCCCAATCAAACACAGGCTGAGCTACTGTTAAACCAACTTGAATTAAGAATTCCCTGATTGCCTCAGGCAAGATCCCCCTTCTTTTTAAAGCCTTTATTGTTGAAAGCCTTGGATCATCCCATTCCTTGATCTTCCCTTCATCTATGAGTTTCTTAATTTTTCTTTTTGAAGTGGGGGTTCCCTTGAAATTAAATCTAGAGTATTCAATGTAGATGGGGTTAGGGTAATCTAAAATATTCCTGATGAGGTTTTGTAACTGGTTTCTCAACCTAAATTCCTCGCTCCTTAAAACGTGAGTTACACGTTGTTTACCGTCCTCTATTGAGCAAGCAAAGTCGTAGGTTGGCCAAACAACATATTTGTCCCCTTGCCTGGGATGAGGTGTTTTTATTATCCTTAACAAGGTTGGGTCCCTTAGAACATAGTTAGCGTGTTTCATGTCTCCCTTAAGCCTAAAGACAGCTTCACCCTCCTCAAAGCTATTACTAATCATTTTATCCCAGAGTTCAAGGTTTCTCTCAACACTCTTATCCCTACAGTTGCATTCAACCCCTTTCTTTCGCATTTCCTTTATCTCATTTTCACTGCAAAGACATATGTAGGCTTTTCCTATTCTCAAAAGTTTTTCAGCTTCCTCGTAGAAGAGACCCATGTCATCGGAATTGTAGGTTTTCTCGTCCCACGTTATCCCCAGCCATGCCAGGTCTTCCTCAATGGAGTCATAGTACATTAACTTCTCATTTTTCGGGTTCGTGTCCTCGAATCTTAAAAGGAATTTTCCTCCGTAGCGTTTAACATATTCATAGTTGATTAGGGCGCTCATAGCGTGGCCTATGTGCAGGTGTCCATTGGGTTCAGGAGGGAACCTTGTTATTACTCCGCCAATTTTAGCTTCCGGTAGGTCGGGAAGATCCTTTTCTTTCTTTACAACCTGTTTCTCTAATAACTCAGGAGCTTTTTCCTTTAACTCATTGATTTGTTCTTCTAATGACAGCTTGTTGATTTCCCTTATTAGTTTTTCAGTTATTTCCTTGATTTCCTTTGCTTTCCATCTCAACTCTGGCTTTTCAGCTAAGATCTTGCCTAGGACGGCTTTGATGCTTGCTTTGCCTCCATACTTCACGGCATTCGCCAATGAGAGGATCCTGATTTGCCTTAACAGTTCACTGTCTTCCTTCACTAGACCACCGAAAAAACCAGCTATGACCCTAACACGTTACAGTTTCCCCATGATTCTTTATAAGACATGGAGCTAATTTAATCTTACAAGTACTTATTTTCGGTGTAGGTTTTGATATACGTTGCGGATTTCAGCGCCCTATGTAGCTCACTAATTTCAAAGAAGGTGAAAGAAGGAAAAATAAAGGGGAAAATAGTTATTCCAGGTGAGGTCATAGCGTTCAGCGAAAAAGAAACGAGGAAAGGGAAGTCAACTGGTTTAGGGGCAATAGAGGAATTAACCAGGCTGAAGAAACTCAATGAAATCGGGTTGATCGAGGTTGAAATGGGTGAAACAAGTTATTCAAGGGATCTTTCACTGTTGGAGGTTAACAAGGAGGCTAGGGAAACGGCTAAGCGAGTTAAAGGTAAACTGGTCACCTGCGACCCT
>JAOZGF010000072.1 GCA_027491845.1 Thermoproteota archaeon
GCTGAGCGAAATTTTAACTTAGCATTACATTTGAGGTCTCTTACTGCATAATATTTCAACCCAAGGGTTGTCACTTGCAAAGCTAGGTATGAACGGATTCCTAACCCAATCTGAAAAACCTGCTTCATACAGAGATCTGTCTCCTCCGTCTAACCCAATTTTCTTTTTTACATCTTTTCTTTCACCTGTTTCGATGAAGTCAAGGTAACCGTTGCTGGAAAACGGAAAACTCCTTGTTTCACTCCTTAAATTCAATGTAAAGTGCTCATGTTGCCTCAAACGAATAGGTTGCATGATTAATGGAGTAATGAAGGCGCTAAAAACTTCCTTCAAATCTGTCTTTGGCAGGAAAATTATGATTGGCCTATATTTCCCGCTCCATATACAGTCTCCCGGACAGATTACCTTAGTCCCCCTATTACTCAACGTTTTTCTATCTTTATTTCCCCCACGTGCATTGTATACATGTGTTTTTGTAAGAACCCACTTGTTGTTTCTTCTAGTCACCATTCCTTCCATTTTAAGAAAAGCTATTGTTGACTTAACCTTTTTAACAGAAACCTTCACGTTACTTGCATTTTCCCTAATGGTTTTCTCTCCCTTTTCAAGCTCATTTATAACATGTTTTAGCATTTGAGGTCCTCTGGAGGCCCTAATTATAACAATTCCTAGTTTGAAAATTAAAGATGGGAGAAGGCGAAAACTTTAACTTAACTCCCTGAGGAGGAGTCGTTGAATATGTCGAGGAAGAAACGATGGGCCGACTACAAGGAAAACGAGATTTTCAGTGGAGTTCACATACCGAGGAACATGTTTGTTTTTGTTAGATGTGACGGAAGAAGGTTTCACAGGGTTGTTGGGTCAGCGGGTTTCAGAAAACCCTTCGACAAAGCGTTTATGGGTTTAATGGTTAAATCTGCCTTGTCAGTGTTTAAGACGGGTTTTAACCCTATACTGGCATATTTATTCTCTGACGAGGCGAATTTTTTGTTTAAACAATTGCCGTTCAATGGACGGGTGGAGAAGATTGACTCTGTAATTGCTTCAACGTTAAGCAGTGCATTTACATTGGAACTGTTCAGGAAAAAGGGTTTTGAAGGAAACATTAGTTTTGACTCTAGGATCGTGTTGATAGATAAAAAGGACATAATTGGTTACTTGGATTGGAGGCAAGGTGAGTGTTGGAGGAACCACAATAATTCTTATGCTTACCATGCATTGATTGGGAAAGGTAAAACACCTAGGGAAGCTTCCAGAACCCTTAGAAACCTTAAGTTTACTAATTTACATGAACTTGTGCTTAAATTGTCAGGCTTAAACCTGTGTAAGACGCCTGAATGGCAGAGGAAAGGCGTTTTAATTTACTGGGAAAGATATTACAAGGAAGGATTTAACCCTGTAAGGAAAGAACCTGTAAAGGCTTTAAGAAGGAAGCTTATGGTTAACTGGAGCCCTCCGTTCTTTTCAAGCGATGAAGGAAAAAGATTTCTAGAAGAGCTAACAAAATTATAACTTCCAGCTTGTACTTACGTGCCTGCCGCGCTTACAGTCCGTCTAAAATGGATGTAAACTGTAGATCATAACGAATGTCATCACCAGTAATGCGGCGCCCGTAACTAGTCTCTGGATTATTCTTCCCTTGAAACGCATCGACGCCAGCTGACTTGCTTTGATGATTCCTACACCTAGAAAAACACCGATCAAGACCAATGGAAGAACTATTCCAAGGTTATAGGTGACGAGCATTGAAAGCGCCCTTGTCTCCTCCCTTATCGTATCGAAGATTAAGAGTAAATAGATTGGCCCAATACATGGAAGTTTTACCAGTGAGAAGAGGAAACCTAGGCCGAAGTCAACCATGTGGTTTTCGTAGGTAACTGACTTACTAATCAGGTTTTTAATGGGTTTAGGTGTTTTAAACAAGAGGAACGAGGATTCTTCCCCTCTCCTCCATTTCCCAGTCCATAGGTCAACGATGACGTCTGCGATGTGAAGTATCCCTATAAAGCCAAATATGGCTATAACCAGTAACAGAATTCCTGAAACATAGTTGGAGAGACCTGGTATGGATAAAGTTAAGAAGCCGAATATTAAGTATGCATAGAACACGCCAAGTGAAACGCAAAGCACCCTTACAGCTGCTTTAAAATAATTTTTACTTATCTGAGTTGTTGTTGAAACTATAAAGGCCAGTAAAGCAATTAGACATGGGTTAAAGCCGCTTACGAATCCTAGTAAACCTACGTCTAGATAGGTTAAACCAAGTAAGGGCTTTTCCATTTCAATTCCAGGTTTTTTGAAGGACTCTATTTCTTCTTGAGATGCTTCAGCCAAAAATTTTATTCCATTACTTATCTCGTCATCTGTAGAGTATTCGTTGAAAACAAGGGAGAGACCGTACCTTGTCACGACAATTGTGGGATCCGTAAGGTAAACCTCTTCAATTGAAGGGTAAAGTTCTCTCAGTAGGTTGAAACCCTCGGTGGTGGCGAAGCTAACCAAGTGTATTTTTAGTATGCGTGAAATGTTGCTTATGTTCCTTGTCCAGACAGGTATTTTTCTTTTAGCATGTTCCGCGCACGACCTACATCCATAGAAAAAGTAGATGTGCAGGTTTGTGTCGGTGTAGGTTGTGCTCAGCGGAACCCTGCCTAACTTGGTGTAGGTAGATCTTTCCGTGTTTAATTCAAAATTTTCTGTTTCTAACTCTGAAATTTTCTGCAACGCAAGGTTTTTTTCCGAAACGTAATAAGCTGACTCTAAGATGAGGAAGAGAAATAGGCCTATGACAACGGTTTTCAAAAGTTTCTCTTGATCCTTTACATGTAATTTCATTGTTTTTCACTATCTAAAATTTGTGTTTTGGATTTTCAGGGCAAAGATAAAAAAGGAATTCATTTTTATTTTATAAGGGTGTTAATTAACCTGTAAAGATAAAAATTAAAAAAGGTTTTGGGAATGATCGGCGGAACCTCTGATGAAATAATGAACCTCTACAAATTAATTTTTGAGATATATAAGTGCGTGGATTTAGCCCTGCTTTTCACTTATAAGAGAGGTAAGGACAAAAAGATGGACAAAAGAGAAATAGACATAATGACGTCGGCAGCCTTCCTCCTTAGAACACTCCTTGGAGCTAAACTGCTGGTTAACAGGGCGCCTAACCAATTCAAGAGGGACTTGATCGAGTCCACGTTTGGCAAGAAAATCGATGACATTCAAACCAGGGAGTTAGCGGATGAATTTTTATTGGAGGAAAGAGAGGCTCAAAGGATTCTTGAAGACCTTCGCGAAAAGAGAAGCTCTATCCCCCCAGAGGTATGAAACTACTTTCTGTTTAAGCCACACTTTTTACAAGTTAAATGTTGGTTTGTGTAGGCGTAAAGATGTATTTTTATCTTAGCACTTTCTTTTCTGAGTTCTTTCACCAGCAACCTGTTAAGGTCTTTTGCGGCTTTGTCCGCGTGGATCATGAGGGTTCTCTTACAGATATAACTGCTTTTCCTACTTACAATGTGTATCTTGCTTTCATAGGTTAAGTTGGGGTGTCCATGACCCGTCACTACCTCGGTTTTGCCGTTAACCTCGATTTTAAGCTTTATGATGGTGTTGGGGTTTCTGACAGCTCTTTTAAATTTTAACCCGAAATCAGACAATGACTTGTCCGCTGAAACACCTATGATGCAGTCTGCTTTCTCCGTTATTTCTTTTTCCTTAGTTATTTCTAGTGTTGTAGGGTGTGTAGCCGATATCAAGGGGTGGCCGAAGGCCGTTACTCTTTCACTTAGCACTTTCATCAGCTTTACGAATAAAACTTCACCTGAAAACGTTAGAAGTATTTTTCAGTTAATTTAAAAGATGTAGATTGATTAGGGGATTATGAATACTTTTTTTTCTCCAGATTCTTCAACGGATTCGTATTTTTCTGTGTCAGTTGGTTCTTGAGATGAAATAATCAGTTTCTCTATGTTTAAGGTTTTCTTAATGTCTTCCGCCAACATTTTCATTTTCTCTTGTTCTTCAGGCGGTAATTTAAGCCAAACCTCCTTTAAGGGCGCCTTAACAGACAAGTGTTTAGC